>DAOWGJ010000213.1 GCA_030637505.1 Holophagae bacterium | reverse complement strand
CATCGCCCGCAAGCAGTACCTGGACGGATCGATCCCGACCGGATTTCAGCGCACGGCGATCGTCGGTGTCAACGGCCTCCTTCCCTTCAGGGGCCGACAACTCTCGATCACCCAGGTCAGTGTCGAGGAGGACTCCTGCCGGGAGGTCTCCGACACCGGCCACCTGATCGTCTGGCGCACGGATCGGCTGGGCATGCCCCTGATCGAGACCGTCACCGGACCAGACCTGCGAACGCCTGATGAGGTCGAGGAGGCAATCCTCCTGATCGGCCGGGTGTGTCGGTCCACCGGCCATGTCCGCGTCGGCATGGGTGCAAGCCGCCAGGACGTCAACGTCTCGGTCCGAGGCGGCACCCGCATCGAGATCAAGGGAGTCCCCAAGGCCGGTTGGGCGCCGGCGCTTGTGCACGGCGAGGCTGTCCGCCAGGTCAACCTGCTCAAGCTCAGAGACGAAATGCACAACAGAGGTATCACCTCGCCCGAAACGATCGTCGTCGACCACCGCGACGTGACGTCAATCCTGGCCTCGTCGGCGATCGACCACTTCCGAGCCGACGCGTGGCAGCGATGGCTCGAGGCCACCGGCCGCCGCTCGGGGTTCGAGTGCGGAACGGGTCCCTTTTCGGTTCGTGGCATTCGTCTCGCCGGACTGAAGGGCACGCTGGAGCACCCGACCCAGCCTGATTTGACCTTCGTTCATGAGGTCCAGGGTCGGATCCGGGTGATCGCCGGGCTCGATCAGGCTCCGATCCTGGTCCACGACGGCTCATGGCCAGGCACCGCGGCCGAACTCAAGGCCGTGCGCTCGGACTTGGACTGTGGGCCTGAGGACGCTCTCATAGTCGTCTGGGGCGCCGAGGGCGACACCCTGACGGCCGTCGAGGAAATCCGCCTGCGTTTCGTCGATGCCCTCCACGGGGTGCCTTCCGAAACCCGGCAGCCCTTCGTCGACGGGCATACCAACTTCGAGCGAATCCTGCCGGGTCCCGACCGCATGTACCCCGACACCGACAGCCCACCGCTGGCGTTGGACCGAGAGCGGGTACAGGCGCTCGAAGGAAAACTGCCCGAGGCGCCCTGGATTCGCGAAGAACGCTATTCGGAGGCAGGCCTCCCGCTGGTCACTATTCACTTTCTGATTCGCCGGGGAAGTGCACGCCTGGTAGATCTGGTGGTCAACAAGGCCGGCGCCGATATTCGAGAGGCCGGTTTCTTCTTTGGGGAGCGAATCAAGGGGCTCCGCCGAAAAGGAACAGCGGTCGACGCCATCACCGACGACCAGTGGATCTCGTGGTTTGAGATCATGCGGAAGCACCCGGTCGCGGCCGAGGATCACAACCAGGCTGTCCGGTGGATGGCCCGGCGGCCGGGCCGGGACCCTCAGGACTACCTCAATGCCGTGGGCATCGGTGTGTTCCCGGATCATTGGCTCCAAGACGTGAACCGGAATACAACGAAATGCCAACCGGATCATCCGGACGGCACGGCCGACCAGCAACACCGCTTCCTGATGGGATTGTCGATGAAGGGTCTGCGCGGTCGAGTGCCGGCCCGCGACGTGCTGGAGGCAATTGAGGCCGAATTAAGAGGGAAAGAACGAGAAGGCAATTGAACCGCGAAGACGAAAAAAGCTCGAGAATCGAGTTTCGGCTCTGCACAAGGGGCTTTCCCCAAGGATCGGAGCAGTTGGAGGACATGTGACTCATAAGGGAACAGACCCCCTCAAAGGCTATCGTGGCCCGGCCCGCGACACTCTGGCCCGTTTTGGGATCAGGGTGTGGTCCGATGTTCGGTGTACCAACAACGCGGGCAGCGTCTTCGAAGGCGTCATCCTTCCGCGCTCAGAGACTTTCGATGATCTCCACATCGTTATCAAGCTCAAGACCGGCTACAACGTCGGCGTCCATTTCGACCGGGTCGTATCGATCGAAGAAGTCGGTTACAAGGAAGCGGTCTACAAGATCCCCGAACAGGAGTTTCCGCGGCGGCCCAATCTGCCCAAGGTGACGCTCCTGGGAACCGGCGGAACGATCGCCTCCCGCCTGGACTACCGCACCGGCGCGGTCATCCCGGCCTTTACGCCGGGCGAACTCTATGGCGCCGTGCCGGAACTGGCCGATCTCTGCAATTTGACGACCCGAAAGATCTTTGGCGTCTTCTCGGAGAACATGGCATGGAAAGAATACGTCACGCTGGCAGAAGAGATCGGAAAGGAGATCGAGGGAGGCGCAGACGGCATCGTCATCGGCCACGGCACCGACACGATGGGCCACACGGCGGCCATCCTGTCATTCATGGTGCAGAATTCACCGGTACCGATCGTCGTTGTCGGCTCCCAACGGTCCTCCGACCGACCATCGTCGGATGCAGCTCTTAACCTGATCCACGCGGTCAAAACCGCCGGCGAGGGCGACATCGCCGAGGTCCAGATCTGCATGTTCGGGCCAACCTCCGACCGCTACGGGCTGCTGCATCGGGGAACGCGTTGCCGCAAGATGCACTCGTCTTACCGTTCGACGTTCCGCACCCTCTCAGACATTCCGCTGGCCGTCGTCAGCCGTGAAGGATTCAGACCACTGAACAAGGACACCCTGCGCCGGGACGCCTCTCGAAAAGTCCAGATTGATACCGCTTACGACGACCGTGTGACGATCCTCTACTACTACCCGGGCATGGACCCCGACCTGGTCGACTCCCTGGTCGAAAAGGGCTACCACGGCATCGTCATAGCCGGCACGGGGTTGGGGCACGTCAACACCCCTCTCTATCCCGCCCTGAACCGGGCAATCAAGGCAGGAGTCCACGTCGTCATGACCGTTCAGACCCTGTGGGGTTACGCCCAGATGTACGTCTACGACACCGGGCGCGACCTCCTGGACATCGGGGTCGTGCCCCTGGACAACATGCTGCCGGAAACCGCCTTGATGAAGTTGGGATGGGTCCTGGGCCACACGCGGAACCAAGACGAGGTCCTGACGATGATGCGAAAGACGATCAACCACGAGATCACACCGCGGGAGCCCCATAACGGCTACCTGATTCTTCAGGGTGGTCTGCCCGAGGTTGAGAGCTGGATCACGAGTCAGTGGAAATAACGTATCGACTCTTGATACTGGGCAATTCGTCGGACGAATTGCATGCCGGCTTCGCCGGGACAGGGAATTACGTGGAGGCGGCGTTTATCCTCGCCCCCTAATCCCGATTTCCAAGCTCCAGTTCCAGCCTCTCCGCTTCCTCTCGCCTCGCGGCGGCGTCCGCAAAGAAGCTCTCAAACGACGGCATCGGCTCCCAGGGGTCCGGTGTACGGCCATCGCTCTCTCTTGGACCGCCCCTGCCCTGACCGGTCAATACCAATTCGGCAAGATTCGACAACACCCAACCGGCCGATGACTCGACGCGGCACCAATACTCCCCGGTGTCGGCGGCATCAGCCTCGTGGACCGTTAAGGCGGCCGTCTGGGTGCCGGAAAACCGGTCCCCATCCGTGACGGCCTTGCCGTTGTGGAACCACGACAACTCCAGATCGCCCGCCCCATCGACGACCACCCGAAAGACGGACTCCCCGCCGGGATCGACCACCGAGGTCACGGGGTGGCGGACAAAAACCGGCAGAGAATGCCACCCGGAAACGACGCCGGCGCGAAGGGGCGAGCCCAGGCCACGGCCATCTCCCCGAGCCATGCGGACCGTGATGTCGTAGCGCAGATTGGGGAAACCCCAGCCGACCGACGGCGGCCGCAAATCCAGCGCAACATCCTCAATCGAACCCGGGGCAACATCTCCGCCCAGGGCCGCCATACCGCCCTCAATCTCCCAGTCCTCAGGAAGTCCCACAACGCTGACCGACAGCCCGTCATCCGCTCGCCATGTCGTCGTGCCCTCGTTGACGACGCGGACGACCGCCCTGTTCCATTGCCCGGGTTCCACAACGCTCTCGGTGTCCCAGGACAGGACACGAGCATCTTCAACGACGGCCTCTCGGATGAAATCTCCGTAGTATTCGAACGCCAGCTTGGGCTCCAGACCCGGAGGCGGTCCTGCGATGCCGAATGTAATGTCCGGAAACCTGGGATCATCAAGCAGCTGATAGAAGAACAGGCGGTCAATCCATTTCGCGTCGCCGTCGGGGGGGAACCATTCCATCAGCAGGTCCTCGTAGAAAACAGCCTGGGCGTACGCCCCGCCCGTGTCGGTTTCCACCCCTGTCTCGGACAGCCAGAAGGGCCTCCCAAACCAACCGAGGTCCCGGAGCACCTTTCTGACGGACGGTGGATCCCACGGATAGGACCCTCCCTCCTCCAACTTCCGCGTGACATCACCGGCCCCAACTCCTGATGGGTAGACATGATGGGTCACGACATCCAGCTCTTCAAAGGCGCCCCCAACACAGGACCGCATCCAGCCTTCCCAGTTGGCACTATTGAGGTGGGCCAACTCCGGTCCGGCCACCAGGGCATGAGGGTCCGCAGCATGCACGGCATCCGCCCCACGTTTCAGAATCTGGACGCGGTAATCCACGAGCGTGCCCTCCCAGAATCGGTCGAGATTGGGCTCGTTCCACATGCCCCATGCTTCGACCCACCCCCTGTAACGAGCCGCCGCTCGATAGCAGATGTCCCACCAGTCGGCCGAGTCGTCAGGAACACCGGGACCCTCGGCGCCTGAAGTCGCCCAATCAGGCGTTCCTGAGATCGTCGCAAAGATCCTCAGATTCCGCTCGCGAGACTCCGCGATCAACTGATCGTAGCGAGCCCAATCAAAAACATCCTGTTCAGGTTCCACAAATGCCCAGATGAAGTCAATACGAATCCAGTCGACGCCCAGATCGGCCGCAAGATCCAGCTGGGGTTCATCCGGCAGATGGACAGCAATGCCGAGTGGGGACGCTGCGGCGCCGACGGCCGCGAGCATCAACCCGATGAGGGCAACGACGACAGGTCTCGACAACAAACCCAAAAAGACAGCCATCCCCAAATTCTATATCATTGGATCCGTGAAATCTCGAGAGTTGCTCAATCTGGGCCTTTCCAGATCCCACCTGGACCTTGCTCGGACCGCTATAGACCGAGCCGTACGCTCCGGGCTCTCCAAGGGCCGGGTCAGAGCCGATGTTCGCCGGGTCCTGGCGGATCCGATTGCTCATCTCAGACACCCCCATTTTTCCGAGCTGGCTGCCGAGATTGCCCAGGTCGGCGGCGCTCGGCCCTCGACGGAATCCTGGAACGAGCGAACCGAAAGCGCCCCCTGGCATCAGTGGGGATCCGATTTGGAACCCCAGGCCGTCGCCCAAATGGCCAACGCCTGCCGGCTGCCAGTCTCCATCTCAGGCGCCCTGATGCCCGATGCTCATTTGGGTTACGGCCTGCCGATCGGAGGAGTCCTGGCGACCGACAACACCGTAATTCCCTATGCCGTCGGCGTTGACATCGCCTGCCGCATGCGTCTCAGCGTGCTGGACATGCCGGCCGGCGAACTCCGGGGCGCTCACAAGAGGCTGGAGCGTGTCCTAGAAGACGAAACCTCCTTCGGGGTCGGCGCCGAGTTCCGGATGCCGAAAGACCACGAAGTGATGGACGAGGACTGGGGCGTGAGCCCAATCACCGCCAAGGTCCACGGCAAGGCCAGGCGCCAGCTTGGCACCTCAGGCTCCGGCAACCACTTCGTCGAGTTCGGTGCGCTGACGCTCGAAACGCCGGAACTGGGACTGAAACCGGGCACCTATCTGGCCCTGTTGTCCCACTCCGGAAGCCGGGGTCCGGGAAACACGGTCGCCTCCCACTATTCCCGTCTGGCACTGGAAATCCACCCGGAACTGCCCAGAGAACTCCGCCACCTGGCCTGGCTGGATTTGGATTCCGACCTCGGCGGGGAGTACTGGGCCGCGATGCAACTGATGGGCCGTTTCGCCGCAGCCAACCATCAGCTGATCCACCACGCAATCGTCAAGGCCCTCCGAGCCAAGGTCCGAGCCAGTGTCGAGAACCATCACAACTTCGCATGGATCGAAGAACACCATGGTCGTACCGTCGTCGTACACCGCAAGGGAGCGACTCCGGCATCCGACGGCCAATTGGGCGTCATCCCCGGATCGATGGCCACTCCCGGCTTCGTCGTCCGTGGCAAGGGTTCAGCGGCATCGTTGATGAGCGCAGCCCACGGCGCCGGTCGGGTCATGTCCCGCAAGGCAGCCAAGAGGACGCTGACCTGGTCGTCCGTCAAGAAAAACCTCGCCAAACAAGGTGTCACCCTGCTCTCGGCTGGACTGGACGAGGCCCCCGACGTCTACAAGAACATCCATAAGGTGATGGCCGCGCAGTCCGACCTGGTCGAGGTCATCGCCCGATTCGACCCCAAAATCGTCAAGATGGCGCCTCCGGGAGAACGGCCGGAGGATTAGGGGTGGGGGCAACCGTCAGCCACCAGTGCGGCGGCGGCGTCAAATCCCAAGAGCACCCCTTTCCAACGGGGCGTGCCGGGCATGGCTTTCTTCACCGAGCAGCCCTCCCGATAACGCCGCCGCTGCGAAGAAAGCCTTGCCGGGCAACCCGCGGGGAGCGCGTCGGCGGCCAAGTCTCGGCCAGAGCCGTAGGCCGCCGAGGCCCTTTCCCGGAGGGGCGGTCCTCCTTCCGGCTCGAGAAATGCTGCCCCTCCGGGAAAGGACCGAGCGGGAGCGATCGGCATTCGTCCGCGTTCACGACCGCCTCAAAGCGCTCCCGAAGGCCGAGGTTTGTACCACGCCGCCCCCGCCTCACACCAGCGGATCAATATGCTCGACCCCTGGGAAACGCGCAAAATCGTAGTCGGTGGAATACACGGGGCAACCGTATTCGATGGCCAGGGCGACGATGTGGGCATCGGTACTCAAGTTCCCCGCTGATCCGGTTCTTGAAAGCAGGTTCCGGAGGATCGGCCAGTGGTTCGGGCCGGGAGCAACGGCTGTAACGAACGGCAGAGCCAGCCACTCGTCCATATAGGCGAGCGCCTGATCCGGTGTCAGTGGATTCTCGAAAACCGTACGCCGAGTGGTGATCCGGATGAAGGCGAGAACGACGTCCCACGGCAAGCCGACCTCGGTCGTCGAAGAAAAGGTCTTCTCGATCCACTGACGTGCGGGCTCGTGCATCGGAAGGTCGGTATTGACGGCGTAAATCAGGATGTTTGCGTCTAGGAGGATGCAGGGCATTGAGTCAACACCGCCTTTCGGGTGTCGTGAAAGACCTTTTTCGTTGCATTCTCGGCCCGTACCGTGAGTACTGCGCCTCGAATGCGCCTCAAATGCCACTTCACGACCCTCCGAAATCCATCCGCCATCAATGCCCTACATCCTCCTGGCAGGATCACTTTCGCGCCTCGATCTTCTCCACCAGCCCTTCGTCCTCGAGGTCATCGGCAAGCCGCAATGCTCGGTCCAGATCGATGCCTGGTGCGACCCGCCCCAGCGCGGCCGGCTGCAGAGAATAGGACTTCGCCGCCGGAGGTGCCGCCTTCGCCCGAAGTCCAGCGCGAATGGCCTCGTTGACCACCTGCTTCAGGCTCTCCTGCCTGGTGAAGGCCATCTCCTTGAGCGCGGCAGCAAGATCATCGTCGAGTGTTAGCGTGGTTCTCATGAAGGCATCAAAGCACAAACCCTCGACGCATCAAAGCATCAAAAAATGAACCGCTGAAAAATTATCGGTTTTCCAATTGGTGGGCCACGGCCCACCCTACCGACGCCCAAGAGCCTGATGTGGGCCGGGGCGGACACGGAGCCCCGCTCTCCAGCTCTGCTTCCCAGAGTCCCAGCGTCCCAGCATCCCAGCCTCCCGTTGAGAGCTGAGAGCTGACAGCTGACAGCTCCTAATGCACCCACTTCTGTCTGGAATTGACGATCTCGACCACCGGCACGACATCGCCCGGCTTGTCGAATCCGCTGAATTCCAGCTGGGTCTGGCTGCCCTTGACCAACTGCTCGACCTCGGTCCTCAAGGCCTCGGTTGGATCGACAGCCAGGGCAGGCGGCGGCACGAAGCGCGCCCTGAATGCGCCCCTTCGAACCAGCTCGAACCGCACCGGGATTTTCCCGGAACTGGCCAGCAGAAGCTCTCGCAACTCGCCAAGCACCGACTCGTCGACGGCGTCGAGATCCAGTGAGATCTGCAGGGCGGTGGCCCTGGATGTTTCGACACTCTCGAGAGCCACCACCCCCTCGACGCTCAGTTCGACGTGTTCCCCATCACCCTTGAGAGACGCGGTCACCAACACCGCCCGGTCATTCTCCAGCTGATGGCTGACACTGTCGTACACGTCGGGGAAGACCACTGCCCTCAATGCCCCGCTGGTCCCCTCGAGGCTGAAGACCGCCATCTTCCGGCCCTGATTGGGCCCGCTTTTCTTGATTGGAATTTCCTTGAGACCGACGACCAAACCTCCAACGGTCGCCCGGTCGGCGCCGGCGGCAAAACGCTCTCCGAGGTCCTCGACTCGGCAGTCGGAAAATCGATCCAGCTGCTCCTTGAACCGATCCAACGGGTGTCCCGTGAGATAAAAACCGAGCACCTCACGTTCGCCCACCAACCGTTCACTTTGCTCAGCCCTCGCGCTGCCCTCCAACTCCGCCTCCAGCGCCTCCGACGGCAGATCATCGAAGAGAAATCCTTGCCCCAGGGCCTCTTGGTCTCGCTCCCGAGCGGCCAACTCGGTGAACTGCTCCAGATGGTCAAGGAGCCCCTTGCGGCTGACCTTGAACTGGTCGAAACAGCCGGCCCGCACCAAACACTCGACAACCTTGTTATTGACCGTCCTCGCCGGAAGGGAGCGCAAATAGTGAGAGACCGAACGAAATCCGCCCTCGACCTTTCGAGCCGCAATCATCGGACCAATCGCCGCTCCCCCCACCCCCTTGATCGCCACCAGGCCGAAGCGGATACCCTCGGGTTCCACGGTAAAAGCCTGTTCCGAGCGGTTGATGTCCGGTGGCAGAATCTCCATTCCCATCTGGCGGCACCGAACCAGGTACTGGGTAAGCTTGTCGGTGTTGGAGGCCTCCGACGTCAACATCGCCGCCATGAAATGAGCCGGGTAATGGACCTTGAGGTAGGCCGTCAGATAAGCAACATGAGCGTATGCAACCGAGTGTGACTTGTTGAATCCGTATTTGGCGAAGGGCACGATCTGCTCCCAGAGTTGTTTGACCTTGCCCCTGGGAAAACCGTTGGCGACACCGCCCTCGATGAAGTTCTCGCCCTCGCGGTCGATGATTTCCTGCTTCTTCTTGCCCATGGCTTTGCGAAGAATATCCGCCTTGGCCATCGAAAATCCGCCGATTTTCACGGCAATCCGCATCACCTGCTCCTGAAAAACGATGATGCCGTATGTCTCGCCAAGGAGCTCCTCCAGCTCCGGCAAAATATAGGAAATCTTCTTCCGACCTTGTTTCCGGGCCGTGAAATCATCGATGAACGCCATCGGCCCCGGTCGATACAGGGCGTTGAGGGCGGTCAAATCAGCAAAGACCTGCGGCTGCACCTTACGCAGCACCTCCTTCATGCCCGAGGACTCAAACTGGAAGACGCCGTCGGTGTCACCAGCGGCGAACATCTCGTACACGGCGGGGTCGTCCAGGGTCAAGGTCTCCAGGTCCAAATCCGGATTCTCGGTTTCCCGGATTGACTTGACTGCGTCGTCGATCACCGTCAATGTCCTCAGCCCCAGGAAGTCCATCTTCAACAGCCCCAGAGCCTCGACGTCGTCCTTGTCGAACTGGGTAATGACCTCCTCGTTCGAGGTCCGACTCAGGGGGATCAAATTGACAAGCGGTTCGGGAGCGATAACAACTCCGGCCGCATGGACACCGCAGTGGCGCGCCAGGCCCTCGAGTTTCCTGGCAGTCTCCACTACCTGGGCAACGTCCTCGTCACCTTCGACCAGCTCCCTCAATTCAGGCGAATCCCTCAGCGCCCGCTCGATCGTGATGCCTAGGTCGTCCGGAACCAACTTGGCGATCCGATCGACGTCCCCGAACTGCATCTCGAGAACTCGGCCGACGTCACGTATCGCTGACTTGGCCTTGAGAATATTGAAGGTTGCGATCTGGCAGACCGAGTCCTCGCCATAGCGTTGGCGGACGTACTCGATCACATCCTCTCGGCCTCGTTGACAGAAATCGATGTCGATATCAGGCATCGAGACCCGCTCCGGGTTGAGAAAACGCTCGAAGAGAAGATCGTACTCCATTGGATCGATGTCGGTGATGCCCAAGGCAAAGGAGACCACCGACCCGGCCGCAGACCCGCGGCCCGGCCCAACTGGGATGCTTTTCTCCTTTGCATGGCGAATGAAATCCCAGACGACCAGGAAATACCCCGGGAAGCCCATCTCCTCGATGACCCGGATCTCGTGCTCGAGCCTGGCGACGTAGTTCTCCCGAGCCGTTTTCCGCGCAACCGGCTGTGCCAGGCGACGTTCCAGGCCCTCGCGGGCAATGCGGCGAAAATAGCTGGACTCATCGTCGCCCTCCGGAACGGAAAAACTGGGGAGGTGGTAGGTCGAAGTGTCAAATTCGACGTGGCACCGCGCCGCGATCTCTGCAGTTCGTTCGCAGGAGCCGGGAAAGGCCTCGAATATTCGGTACATTTCGTCGGCTGATTTGACGTAAAACTGGCCGTTGTAGACGTATTTCTGCTGCAGCTCGCTGAGCTTATAGTTCTGTCCGATTCCGATCAGAATCTTGTGGGCAAACACATCCTCCGGCTGATGAAAATGACAATCATTGGTCGCGACCAGCGGAATCTCGGTCAGCCGGGAGAGATCCCTCAGACCCTCTCGAACGAACTCTTCGTCCACCAAACCGTGATCCTGGATTTCCAAAAAGAAATTGTCGGGGCCCAGTATCTCCCGGTACTCCTCGGCGACCCGACGCGCCCCAGAGGCATCCCTCTGCATCAGGCGCTGGGGAACCTCGCCGCTGAGGCACGCCGAAAGCCCAATCAGACCCTCGCTGTACTTGGATAGCAACTCCTTTGAAATCCGCGGTTTGTAATAGAAACCCTCCAAAGCTGCCTCACTGGCCAGATGCGTCAGGTTGCGGTAGCCCTGCTGGTTCTCAGCCAGTAACACCAGATGGTAGTAAGGCTTCTGACCCATACCTGGAGCACCTTTTTCCCGATGATCCCCTGGTGCGACGTAAACCTCGCAACCCACGATCGGCCGAATTCCCGCGCCCCGGGCCGCTTTGACGAACGAAAAGGCGTTGAAGATATTGCCGTGGTCAGTGATCGCCACCGCCTCCATGCCCATCTCCTTGACCTGATTGACCAGGTTGGGAATCTGGATCGTCGAATCAAGCAGGGAATAGTGGGAATGAAGGTGAAGGTGGGCAAAAGGTCGGAGGCTCTCACTCGAACTCATGGGTGAATGATACGCCAGAAAGCTGGGAGGCGGGAAAGCTGGGACGCCGGGAGGCCAGAAGGCCAGACGGTTGGAAGGCTTGAGGAATGAAGAAGCGGTCAACTTCCTCAAAACACTTGACATCTGTATATCACGCATGGAAGATAGTCAGGTCAATATGAAACTCTTCTCTCGATTCCGCGCCGATCAACGGCTTCCGAAAGAGGAAGCAGAGACGGCAATTCGCATCTACCGTCGGCACGCCGCCCAGGCGATCGCCGACGAGCGGTGGCCGGCGGCCGAAATTTTCTTCAACCGAATCCTCGAAGTGTCGCCGGGCCACACCGAGGCTTGGCTGATGAAGGGCTGGCTTCGCCACCATTGCCGTCACGATGAGGCCACGGCCCTCGAGTGCTATCAAAAGGTCATCGATCTGTGCGCCCACAACGTCGACCATCCCCACGTGAAGCGGGCCAAGCGATCCTTGGGACATATCCTCGCCGCTGCTGTGTAGCGACTTATCCGCGAACCGCTACGAAAAAGGAAAAACTCGGGATAAGTCGCGCTGTCAGCTTTCAGCTCTCAGTCCGCGCCTGCCATTCCATCGGTACTGATCGCCATGCGGGTAGAAGCACTTCTATATCCGATCAGATCTTATCGAGTGCGTTGTTTCGGCTGAAAGCTGATAGCTGACGGCCGATAGCTCCACTATTTCTTCCGGTCCAGAAGGAGGCGGGTTGCACCGATCAGGGCGTCACGCTCGGGGGTTTCCGGGAGGAACCGTGCAACCTCGACCGCTTGGTCCGCCAATGAGGCGGCCCGCCGCCGAACCTCGTCCAAAACCCCGGACTGCCTGATGCAGTCCAGGAAATCCTCCTCGCTCAGCGTGCCGAAGGCCCTGGTCCTGGCGACCTCGGCCACCTGGTCCCGAGTCTTTCGGTCGACCTTTCCCAACATCAGGATGATCGGGAGAGTTGCCCGTCCCTCGCGGAGATCGGCCATCACCGGCTTGCCCAGCTCTCCTCTGGCCGAGGTGAAGTCCAGCACGTCGTCGATCAGCTGAAAGCAGAGCCCCAGATTGATACCGAATTGGTGGAGATGGCCCTCAAAACGGTTGAGGGAGGGCTCGAAGAGCGCAGGGAGACAGCAAGCCGCAGCGAAGAGCTCCGCCGTCTTGCGTTGTGTGATGTCCAAGTAGGTCGCTTCACTGACGTCGACCCGACCACGAACCGAGGCCGAGAGGATTTCACCCTCGGTCATGCGAAGAGTGGCGGCGTTGAGGCGACGCATGACGTCGACGTCACCGTATTCCAGACAGAGGTCCATCGACCGGGAGTAAAGCCAGTCTCCGACGAGCACCGTGGTTTCATTGCTCCAACGTCGGTTGGCCGTCGGCTTTCCGCGCCGGAGGTCCGAACCATCGATGATATCGTCGTGAATCAGAGTTGCTGTGTGGATCAGCTCGACGACCGCGCCGTAGCGCACATCTCGATCACCGCTGTATCCCAGCATCCTGCTGATCAACAGAACGAGGGCCGGCCGAATGCGCTTGCCACCACTGCCCAGAACGTAGCCGCCGACCTCCCGGACCATCGGCAGAGCCTGCTCCAGCTCACGCTCGAAGAACCGCTCGACCATTTCCAGGCGGGGCTTGACCGGGTGGAAGAACTCCCGAATCCGCGCTGCCTGCCGAACGGTTGAAACTGCGCCTTTCACGTGGCGCAGTCTAGCATTGAAGTTGTCAGCCTGGCCGTATCGATCGATCTGATAATGGCCTCAGCTCCATACGCCATTCCGGGGGTCCGGGGAGAAACGGCGAGGGCAAGCCCTCGACCCAATTCTGATGACCGGCCCGATAGTGGGGCGACAGCGGGTGGCCGCTCTGACCGCAGGGCATGTGAAACAGGCCCTCGGCCTCCCGTCCCGGGGACACGACGAAGCGCTCCGACGCACCATAGGAGAGGCCTTGCACCCGGGGCATGTGGTCGTCTCCGGGCAAAGCCACCGGCGGAGTGTCCAGATACCTGGCGATCCAGGACGGCAGCGACGAACTCAGAGGGTGCCGGATTCGAACGGTATTTCTCTGACCCCACGGATGGTCGGCGATCGCCGACCCGTCCGCGCTGAAATCGTTGATCACGCGGTCGGCCGCGGCCAACAAAAGATCATGCCAGCTCTCAAAGGTCGGATTGAGCAGGTGGTCCGGTCTCTCGCTCAACAGTTTGCGGACCGGACCCTCCCGCTGGCCCAGAATCTCCCATCCACAGGGACCCTCAACCTCGGAACATGCCTCGAACAAAGGGTCAAGAACCAGGGGCCTTGTGTAGACCCGGAAAGCCCTGACCATCCGGAAGCCGGAATCGTCGACGGCTGCCCTCCCACTCCACCGTTTGACAACATCGAACAACTCTCCCCGCCGGGTATCATCAGCGATGGCCGCCAAGTCCAAGGTCTCGAGCAGCAGCTCCCGCCACCACCGGAGGAACAGCGCCCGATCATCCAACTGCAGCTCGAGCATCTCCCGTTCGCCGGCGCCCACAAGCTCGGTCAGACCGTCCCTGATCTGGGCCGCCCGCGCGCCGAGCATATAGCCCCCGTCACCGACCAAATCCAGCCATTCCCCATCGACTACTCGAGCGTTGGCCGTCCACACCTGACCTGAAGACGGGTTGACGATGCGGGGATAATCCTCCACCGCCAGCCACCCGTCCCAACGACAAGGGCCCTCCTCGTCAACATCCTCACCAACGGCACTGCAGCCCACTCTCTTCGGGATGCGGCCGGCGATTGTCCAGCCGATGTTGCCGGTGATGTCGACCACCATCAGATTCTGAGGAGGAATGCCTGCTCCGGCGGCGACCTCCATCGCTTCACCAATATCACCGGCCGTCTCGAGGTGGCGCAGCCCCGAACCGACCGCCTCTGGATGGTGCGCCGTCCAACGTAAGGCCACCGGGCGGTGCCGATGGTCTTCGCCGATTACCGGTCCCCACACAGTGCGGCTGAGTTCGACCTCGATCGGTTCAGCCCCGGCGACCTCGATCCTCTCGGTCCACCTTTCGTACTCCACCGGTCCGTCCGGCCCCCGGTAGGCCCGATGCCCAAGGGGTTCAATCGGCACAACGTCGACCCAATCGCCATAACTGTTGGTGAAGGACCACGCGACCCGCCCATTGCTGCCCGCGATGATGAACGGCGTCCCGGCCAGGGTCACGCCGGTGACGTCCCACGAATGACCGTTCGAGGGGTCGTCCCATTGGAGCCTGGCCCTGTACCAGGTATTGGGGACCATCAGGCCCAGGTGCATGTCCGAGGCCAGGATGGCGCCACCATGCCCGGTGCGGCTGCCCGCCAGGGCCCACCCGTTGCTGCCGGCCGCCGGCACATCCTCCGGCGCGGCGCCCCTTGGCTCGCCGAACCCGGCAACGCGAAGGTCGAGCTCCTCCGGCCCCGGGATTCCTGGAGTTCCGAAGGCTTCCCCGAGCATTGGAGCGTCGAATATTGTGCCCTGGGTCACCAAGAAATCAAAGAGTTGCGGTGGAAGGACATCAGCCAGAGCTGCGAGCCCCAGTTCCCTTTCGCCCCCCCACGGGATCAGCCTGAGAAACATCGACAGGACAACCAGAATAGTATCTTCGGGCGCCCAGGCTCGGGGTTGAGCCCGCAGCAACAGGTACTCGAAGGGTCGTTCGTCCAGATCCGCCAAACCGGCGTTGACACCCTCGGCGTAGGCCTCAATCAGGGCTCGCCCCTCGGAATCCTCCATCGCCACAGCTCTTCGGGCAACATCACCCAGCCGATGGGCCCGGACCCTCACGTCCCAGCCGGCAGCCTGAGGTCCGAAGATCTCGGCCATCTCCCCCGAGGCCCGCCTTCGCTGGAGGTCCATCTGAAAAAACCGTTCCTGGGCATGGATGAATCCCAGGGCCCGGGCTACGTCGGCCCGGCTCGAGCCTCGTATCGTCGGCACACCTGCAGCGTCCCGCTCGACCTCGACCGGGGCCCCGAGCCCGGCCAGCGCGACCTCGCCCTCAAGGCGGGGGAGGCTGGCGTGAAGGGCCAGTCCGGACCCGATCACGGCTATCAGGACAAGGCCGACAACCACGGCCAGCACCGCCGCAGAAATACGCCACCAGGAAGATCGTTCGGTCATTGTCGGAGTGTAACAGCCAGGTTGGGCCGGCGCCCAACCCCGAGAGCACCAGAAAATGCTGGGCGGGACGTCTTGGGCGCTCTCAAGGTTGAGCGTCGACGCCACCCCGGATGCTGTCACTGTCCTCTTCGACGCAAATCACCATACAACCTCTGGTAGCACCCGAAGACCTCGGAATCAAAACAGACCAGCAGCACGCTTTCCAGAGAGTTGTCTGTTGCGAGGTAGTCGGCGACTTCCTGGACGGCAATTTCGGCCGCGGCAAGAAGGGGGTAACCATAGATCCCGCAACTGATCGCGGGGAAGGCGATCGTTCGGGACCCGTGCTCAACCGCCAGTTCCATGGACCGCCGATAGCAGGAGGCCAGCAGCTCGTGCTCGTTGTAACGGCCGCCCCGCCAGATGGGACCGACGGCGTGAATGACGTATCGAGCCGGGAGATCGTAGGCCCCGGTGATCTTCGCCGATCCCGTGTCGCAGCCTCCGATGCGGGAACACTCTTCCATCAGCCCAGGCCCCGCAGCCCGGTGGATTGCTCCGTCAACCCCGCCACCACCTGCAAGCGCCGAATTGGCCGCATTGACGATCGCATCAACCTCGACTGTCGTGATGTCGCCCTGGAGTATGGTTATTCGGTCCATCATCGTTCGCCAATAACTCATTCTACACAGCGGCTCCATGCGGATCGGACAACCGCGTCCAAGTCCTGCTTCCCAGCCTCCCAGCTGAAAACTGATCGCTGAGAGCTGATCGCTCCTCTCATTGACTCCCCACCCAAACGCGAGTACAACCGGTCCCCGGAAGGAGCGCGCCGTCATGCTGATAGAAATCGACCCGATTGAACCCGAATCGTGGCTGGTGGCACGCTGTGCCGACATCATCCGCCGCGGCGGTGTCGCCGTTGTTCCGACCGACACGGTCTATGGCCTGGCGTGCGGCATCTCCCATATGGGAGCCGTCAAACGGATCTACCAACTCAAGGACCTTGACCCCAAGAAAGAACTGGCACTCCTTGTTCCGGATATGCAGACCGTTGGTCAATACGCCAAAGGGATCACGACCCCGATCTTCCGCATGATGAAACGGGTTCTGCCCGGACCTTACACCTTCATCTTCCAATCCTCTCCCGAGGTGCCGAAAATCATGCTCCGAAAACGAAAGACCATCGGAATTCGGTTTCCGGACAACCCGACCCTTCTCGCCATCCTGGCCGAGTTGGATGAACCCTTGATCACCACCTCCGCCCGGACGCCGGACGACGACTTCATCAGCGACCCGCTGACGATCGACGACATCTACGGCACCCGAGTCGATCTCGTCATCGACGGCGGCCCCTTGGATCCGGAACCATCATCGGTGGTTGATTTTTCCGAAAGTAGCCCCGAGTTGATCCGTGCAGCCAAGGGTGACGTCGATGCACTGGACCTCTTTTGATGCGACACCCAAGATTTCCCCTGATTCCACTCCTGATCCTCATGGTCGGAATATCAGGATGTTTACCCAAGGCCCCTGAACCCTCTCCCGAAGAGGCGACCCGAGTGCACGTCGGGGACCCGGCCCCGGCTTTCGTCGGCCGATTGATGGATGGAAAAACCTTCTCTCTCGAGGCACAGCGAGGCAAGGTCGTAGTCCTTACCTTTTTCGCTACCTGGTGCCCACCCTGCCGGGAGGAACTGCCCCATCTGGAGCGCGAGGTGTGGCAGAGGTTCGAGGGACCGGACTTTGCGATGGCTGCGATAGCCAGAGAACACGAAGCATCGGAACTCGGCGAGTTCATCTTGCAGATGGGGATGACTTTTCCGGTCATTCCCGATCAGGACCGGTCGATTTTCTCGCTATTCGCCGACGCCTACATCCCGCGGACGGTCGTCATCGACCCCGAGGGCCGCGTGATCTACCACGGCACCGATTTCAAACCCGACGAATTCGCTCAGATGGTCGAGTTGATCGAAAAAACCCTGGCTGTGGACGGTCTAATAGCTGAAGGCTGATAGCTGATAGCGGCCGGCGAAGCCGGCCTACTCACGCCACTCGAGATTCCCCGCTCGACTGAGAATCCAATAGGATCTTGACGTCCGGCTTCTTGGCCTTCCGCAGCAGCTCGACCTTCGCCTCCACCGGACCCAGGTCCAGGATGATGTTGTGTGAGGCCAGCTCGCCTCGCATCTTGTATTCGAGCTGCTTGAGACGTCTGTAGGTCCCCCGGTAGGCCTCACAGACGATGGGATGGAAATTCCTGGAAATGAAGGGATTCTGCTTGCCCATCAAACGACGCATCCGGTTGGAGGGCACGAAATTGTAGGTGTTGACGTCGGGATTGGTACGCAAGAGTTCCTTCCGGGCCTGGGAGAAGCGCGTATAGGACATTGTCTTGTAGTCCTGTTCGACGATCCACATGTTCCCGTGGCCGCGATTGAAACCAGCCTTGTCGGAAATCAACGGAAGGAACGGGTCGATAATGAAGACCAGGTCGGCACCATGGTCGATCGCCGACCGCAGATTGGAGGTCCGGGTGACGATGCCGTCGGTGTAGTACCTGCCGCCGATCTCGACAGAGGGGAAGAAGGGATGCATGGCCGCACTGGCCTGGACCGCCCGGCTGATCGTGACGTCGTCAAACCCGACGTCGCCGAAAAGAACGGCCTCTCGGCGGTCCTGATCGGTCGCTCCGAT
>DAOWGJ010000281.1 GCA_030637505.1 Holophagae bacterium | reverse complement strand
TTGGACATGATGTAGGCAAACCCGCCCTCGATCAGGCCGAACGAGATGTAGCCCTTGGTCTCGAGTTTCTTGATCAGAGTCGCATCCATCCGCTCTCGGACCACGTCGACCTCGTCGTAGGATTTGAAGAGAAAGGGGAGGCCGTAGAGTTGGAGATCAGATGTGACCTCCGCCAGGGACTGTCCGGTCATCATGCCGCCGTGCAACTGGCCGATCCGCATTTTGCGCAACACGGCCTGGTCGTTGCCCATCGTGCCGCCCGGGTAAATGCGGAGCTTGACCCGGCCATCGGTCGCCTTCTCGATGTCCTCGGCGCCCTGGCGCATCTCGGTCATCCAAAAAGAGCCGTCGGGCGCCAGGGTGGCGATCTTCAGTTGAGCGGCGTCTGCCGTGGCGGCCCCCACGCAGGCGATGAGGACGGTGGTTTGAAGGAAGGTCAAGTAGGTTCGGGTCATATCACTCTCCGAAATAGTCTTCCGAATCGTCAAGCAGGGCCTTCGCCTCGCGTTGGGCAAGGGTGTTGCTCAGGGTCAGTCCCTCGATTATTGGGTCGGCCTCCAACACTTCGCGGCAAAGGCGGTCATGCAACTCCCGGTTGAAGACCAGGCGGGCGTAGTCGCTTGCGAGCAGCACTTTGGCAATCAGGTCGCGGCCACCTGAAAGTTCAATGGATCTCTCGAAATGTCGGCGCCCCTCCTCGGGTTTTCCGCCGAGGGCCTCCGGGAGGAGCGTGGCCAGGACACCCAGGTAAAGGTGGGCCGAGCCTCGTCGGTAGCCTTCCTCAAGGGCGACGACCCGGAGCATCATCGCCTCGACCCGAGCCTTGTCGGCCACGGCCACCCAATCGTCGCGGTTCATCTGGATCCAGGTAGCCCAGGCCATCGCGGCGACGTACGTCGGCTCGATGTCTTTATGGTTCAGCTCCTCGATGACCGTTTCGAACTGATCGTAGGGTTGCTCCCACATTCCGCAGGTCGTCTTGTTGCTCAGGCACAGGGCCGTTCGGCCATAATCCCGTGCCTTGAGTGACATCAGGCCTGCCCTGGCGGCATCGTCGACGAAGGCGCCCGCGTAGCTGGCATAGAGCTGGGCTCCCGTCATCAGGACCTCAGGATTCTTCGGGTCATCGGTGATGAAACCGTCGATCATCAGCAGATAGGCGGGCGCGCCCTGACGAACGGTCTCAGGGTCATTTGAGTTGAGAATCGAAGATGCCAGGCTCTCCGACATCCGGCCGGTCAGGGATGACGTGATAGACGAACATCCGGCCAGAACCGAAAGGCAGAGGCACATCAGGAGGCTGTATTGCATAGAGCGCGAGAGGATTTTGGAGCGCCGCGAAGGGCCCATTGAGGCGGAATTTCGTCGCAGTACTCTGAGTACGGGTCGAAAATCCAACGAAAATGGGACTTCGCGCCGCCCAGAAGGCGCCGTGACTCTATGCAATACAGCCTCCTAGGGCCAACGGGCCCATTTGTCTCACGGGCATATCGTTTCGTACTCTCATGAAGGGTCAGTGTAACCGAAAGTGGAGTATTTCGAAATCAAGATCGACTGAAGATCCGTCTGAGAGTGACCGCCGACACAGGGCCCGGCGCCGGTTAGACTTGATAACGCGATGGAACTGGTGGACAGAATTGCAATGGTGGCCCGCTGGAGGCCGGTGCACCTGGGTCATGCACCCGTGTTGCGGGGACTGTGTGACGTCGGGCGGGAGGTACTGATCGGGATCGGCAGCAGCAACCGCTACAACGTCCGCAACCCGTTCACCGCCGCCGAGGCCGAGGCGATGATTCGACTGGTTCTGGATAGACGGCGGAATTTCACGGTGGTCGAAGTGCCGGATCTCGATGATGGCCCGAGGTGGCGGGAAATGGTGCTTCAGATGTTCGGTCCGTTGGATGCGTTCGTTACCGACAACCCGTACGTGGGCTCCTTGCTCGAATGCGACTACCGGGTCATTCGTCCCATTTCCTTGGTGCCGCCGGGAGAAAGGTGCCCAATCGACGGTACGATGGTACGGCGGGCGATGGCTCGTGGAGATGGTTGGAGGGGGCTGGTGCCGCCGCCGGTGGCCCGGCTGATCCGTGATGGAGGTCTGGATTACCGATTTCGGAAGGAGTTCGGATTGGAAACTCTGGCCCAAGAGACGATGGGGGTGTGAGAGATGTATTCATGGGACGGGGACACCAGCGACTGGTATGGCACGGGAAAATACACGTACGGAAAGGGCGGGGCCGCGGCGCGGACCGAGTCCGCCAGAAGGGCGGCGGCGGCGGGGCCTCGAACCTACTCGGGTCGAAGCGGTCCCAACGAGAAAATTATCGACCCTGGGAAAATCGTACTCTCGGAGTCCAAAAACCCCCTGATCGTCGCTGTGGACGTCACGGGATCAATGTCAAGTTGGCCCTTCGAGATCTTCGACCGTTTGCCCCTGCTGTTCCAGACACTCTCGCAGTACCGCGAAGACCTGGAGATCTGTTTTGCCGCCATCGGTGACGCGGGGTGCGACACCTGGCCGCTGCAGGTGACAACCTTCGCCAAGGGCTACGATTTGGAGCAGCAATTAGGCTCGCTCTTCGGTGAAGGTGGCGGTGGTGATGCCCCGGAGAGCTACGGGCTGTTCGCCCATTGGGTCAATACCCACGTGCGAACCCCGAACGCCGATGAGGCGCCGTTTCTGATCGTCTACGGCGACATCACGATGCACGATCTCGTGCCGAGAGAGCAGATCAAGAACATTCTCGGAGATGGGCAGGCCTCCGACGTTTCTTCGATCAAGGCCTGGCAGGACGTCTGCGAGACCTGGAACACCTGGTTCATGCGCCGTCCCACCGGCAAGAAGGGAGACCAGGTCGACCAGCAATGGGGCAAGGCCATTGGCGAGCAGAAGATCCTCCACATCGAGGACGAGCAACGGGCCGTGGATTACGCGATGGGCATCGTCGCGCGCGCATGGGGCCATTTTGGCGATTTCAAGGACAACATGCGTGCCCGGCAGCCTGAAGAGAAGGTCGCCGAGCTGTCCCGGCCGATCGAGATGATCTGTCCGCGGTGCGGCGGTCCGATTCCTGTGACGACGTCAAAGGGACTTCTGAGCTGCCGCTACTGCGGGACGACGTTGAAGGTGTAATTCCGTGAAGTTGGAAATATTCATCGGGTTTGGTGGGCCGAGGCCCACCCTACGAGAAAACGGCCACCGTAGGGTGGGCCTTGGCCCACCATGGGTTGTACCACGACCTCCCGGGGAAACGTGATGTCACGGGTTCGAGCTATCGTGACCGCGCCGCCCTACGCGCCCTTTCTCGAGGACGTGGCAAGGCACCGTTCCGTCTGTGGCCTGAGGTTCAACACCGTCATGCCGCTGACCGAAAGCAGGGAAGAGGTGCTCGAGCGGATGGCGGGACTTGGACAACCCCTGTGGGTCGATCTCAAAGCGCGGCAGTTGCGAGTTGCCGAGGCCGCCGTGCCGCCCTACACCGAGGTACGGCTGAGTCACAGGATCCGGGTCGAAACGCCGGTCGACGTCTACTTTTCCGACGGCAGAGAACGGGTTCGGGCCGTCGCGGTCGACGGGAACCGACTGATTCTCGAGGACGGTCCCCGCCGCCTGGTCGGACCCGGTGAATCAGTCAACATCGTTGATCCGTCCCTGCAGATCGAGGGTGGATTGACTGACAATGACCGGGCCTATTTGGCGGCGATGTTCTCACTCGGCCAAAGGAAGGTCATGCTCTCGTACGTGCACGGAATTGAAGACATCGATGAGGTCCGCGAGGTACTCCCGGACGCCGAGGTCATGGTGAAGATCGAGGACGATCGGGGTCTGGCGTTCGCCCGAGACCATGGGGCGGAGCTGGGTCGGTTGATGGCCGCGCGCGGGGATCTCTTCGTCGAGGTACTCCGTCCCCACCGCATTGCCGGCGCACTGAAGACGATCATCGCAGCCGATCCCGAGGCCGTGGTCGCCAGCCGCCTCTTCCATTCCCTTGTGGAGCATCCGGTGCCGAACTGCTCCGATATTGGGGATGTCGCCTTCCTGCTGGAGATTGGATATCGCACCTTTCTGCTCGGTGACGCCATCTGTTTCGACGGCCACACGGTGATGGAAGCGCTCAATCTCCTTCAGGCGCTGGCCGCGGAACTGACGTGAAACTCGGGCTTGTCCAGATCGGCTCGATTGCCGGCGATCTCGAGGGCAATGTCGATCGGTGTCTGGCGGGAGCGCGGGAGGCCGCCGCGGACGGTGCTGATCTGATCGTTCTGCCGGCGATGGCCGTGCCGGGGTCGATGCCGAGAGACATTCTGCTCGATGAGACCTTCATCGAGGCGGTGCGGGAAGCAACCGAGGACCTCGCCGAGCGGACTCGGGATCTGCCGCCGATTATCGTCGGCACCGTCGTGCCGGGTGGCCGGGAGACGCTGGACCACCCGGGACTCCTGAGGGTCGCGGTCGTGCTGGACAAGGGCGAGATCACCGCCGTCGTTGGGCAACAAAGGCTCGCCTCGCAGGATGTGTTCTTCGAACGGCGGTGGTTTGTCCCGGACGGGCCGTCCAGGCCTTTGGACATCGCGGGGTACAAGGTCGGACTGCTGTTGGACAACGATCTTCTGGCCGATAAGGCGGAGAATCCGGCGGCTCACTTGATCGGTCGAGGTGCGGAACTGTTGATCTGCCTGGCAGCCTCGCCATATCGGAGGGGTACCGGCGCCGTTCAGCTGGAGCGGGCGGCTGCGAGTGGGGTTCCGACTGTTGTCATCAACTCATGCGGCGCCGCGGACGATTTGGTCTTCGATGGCCGCAGCTTCATCCTCGGTCGGGAGGGCAAGGTGACGGCGCAGCTGGCCCACTGCCGCGAGGAAATCCTGGTCGTTGACCTGGAGGGTGGGTTGTCGCCGGTTGGCGAGCCCCTGGATTGGGAGGAAGAGGTCTGGGAGGCCTTGAAACTTGGGGTGCACGGATTCGTCGACGGCAACGGAATGGATCGGGTTGTGCTGGGGCTGAGCGGAGGCATTGACTCCGCCCTGACGGCCGTTCTGGCCTGTGAGGCTCTCGGGGCCGGCCGTGTCACCGCCATCGCCATACCGTCCCGTTTCACCGATGAGCGTTCGACCACAAGTGCGCGACAGCTGGCGGATACCCTCGGAATGCGCTTCGAGGTCGTCGAGTTGGATCTGCTGCATCAAGCTGCTGAGAGTGCCCTGGGCGCCTTGGTCGATGGCGGTGTCGGCGCCGAGAATCTCCAGGCACGCCTGCGCATGCTGATCCTGACGACGTGGGTCAACCGGTTCGGAGGCCTGCTCCTCAATACCTCCAACAAGACCGAGCTGTCCCTGGGCTACGGCACCCTGTACGGCGATCTCGCGGGCAGTCTGAGCCCCCTGGGTGATCTGACCAAGACCGAGGTCTACGCACTGGCCCGGTGGGTCAACCGCGCGGGCGACGTCATTCCGGCCTTCATTCTCGAACGCTCGCCGACAGCCGAACTCAAGGAAAACCAGGTTGACCCCTTCGACTATGAGCAATTGGCTCCGACTTTGGAGGCCCTGGTGCAGGGGAATCAGTCCAACGAGGCCCTCCGCCGCTCCGAGCACAAGAGGCAGCACCACGGTGTCATCCTCAAGGTCTCGGCTAAGGCATTTGGGAGCGGCCGGATGATGCCGATTACTCGGCGTTAGATCCCCTTCGACACTGGTATGTCGGCGCCGAGGTTCCGGTCGAGTTGATGAGCTTCTCGGTGGAATAGGCGCCGCAACACCGGCCTTCGGGATCGCCTTCCGGCACTCCCGCTCGGTGCGTTTTCCTCAAGAGGCGACAGGGTTGGTATCTGGGGGGCATCGCCCCTTGAGGAAAACGACCTTGGCGGCCTGCGGCTCCATCCGAGACTCGATTGCTAACGGTGTCGCTGTGTGTTGCCAAGCTCGCATTTTTCCGTAGCAGCACACGAATCGGGAGGTCTGCCGGAGAAAAATGCGAAGCATGGCACGCACCGTCCGGGAGGGGCACTCTTGGATTTCGACGGGTCGCCTGCATCCCGCCGCCCCGGAGGGCGGCATGCAATTCGTCCGACGAATTGCTAATGGTTTACAATGCCCACCGCTCGGCGGTGGCGAGATGCCTCGCCGGAGCCTGATATGCCCAAGGAGTTCCCATGCATCACACCTCCCTCGTAATGTTGGCCTGTTCCATCCTCGTAGTCGCCGGTTGCACCTGCGACCAGTCGTGTACACCTGACGGCGCCGACAATCCGCTGCTGGCCGAAAGCACGTTGCCCTTCGGCGCACCGCCATTTGACCAGATCGAGGAGGCGCACTTCGCTCCGGCCTTTGAAGAGGCGATGAAGGTACACAATGCCGAGATCCAGGCGATCGTTGACGAGACCGAAGAACCGACATTCACCAACACCATCGAGGCGTTGGACCTCTCGGGCCGCCTTCTCGACCACGTGAAACTGATCTTCCTCAACATCAACGCGGCCAACACTTCCGACGGAATTCAGGCCCTGGCCAAGGAGATCAATCCAAAGTTGGCCGGCCACCGTGACGATAGACTGATGAACGAGGCGCTCTTCGCCCGGGTCAAGGCGGTCTACGACGCACGTGAAGCGATGGACCTGAATACCGAATCGGCACGCCTGTTGGACAAGCATTACAGGCGGTTCGTCCGCGGCGGCGCCAACCTCGATGCCGAGGCCAAGGCCCACCTCAAGGACCTCAACGCGGAGTTGACGACCCTCTCAACCCAGTTTGGTGAGAATCTGCTCAAGGAGATGAATGCGGTCGCCCTCCTGATCGAGGATGAGGCTGATCTTGCCGGTCTCCCGCAGTCCGTTCGGGATGCGGCTGCGGCCGTAGCGACGGCGCAGGGCCACGAGGGCGCATGGGCCTTCAACCTCCAGCGTACGAGTTGGACGCCCTTCCTGCAGTTGTCCGAACGGCGGGACCTGCGTGAGAAGCTCTACACCGCATATATCCAGTTGTGTTCGCACGGTAATGAGACCGACAACACCGCCTTGGCGTCCAAGATCGCTTCGCTTCGCGTAGAGCGGGCCCACGTGCTGGGCTACGCAAACCACGCGGCCTACCAGGTCGAGGAGAACATGGCCGAGACCCCGGATCGGGTCAACGAGCTGCTGAATAAGCTGTGGGCGCCCGCCCTTGCCAAGGCGACAGCGGAGCTCGCGGAACTCCAGTCGCTGGCGAACAGCCTGGGTGACGATGTCTCAATCGAGATGTGGGACTGGTGGTTCTACTCCGAGAAACTGCGCGCGGCCAAGTACGATTTCGACGAAGCGTCCGTCAAGCCCTTTCTCGAACTCTCCAAAGTACGACAGGCGGCCTTTGACGTCGCCGGGAAGCTCTGGGGCCTGAAGTTCATTGAACGATCCGATCTGCCGGGCTACCACCCGGACCAGACGGCCTATGAGGTTCAGAACGCCGACGGCAGCCACGTGGGCGTCTTCTACACCGACTACTTCGCCCGTGAGAGCAAGAGGGGCGGCGCCTGGATGGAGGACGTTCGCCGGCAGTGGAAAATCGACGGGAAAGACATCCGGCCGATCGTTACCAACACCTGCAATTTCTCCAAGCCGTCTGAAGGGCAACCGGCCCTCCTGACGCTGGATGAGGCGGCGACGTTGTTCCATGAGTTCGGTCACGCCCTCCACGGGTTGCTGTCGGATGTGACCTACTCGAGTCTGTCCGGCACCAGTGTCGCCCAGGACTTTGTCGAGCTGCCGTCCCAGATGATGGAGAATTGGGCCTTCGACCCCGCGGTCCTGCCGACCTATGCCCGCCACTTCGAGACCGGTGAGCCGATCCCTGCAGAGTTGATCGAGAAGCTGCAGAGGGCCAAGCAGTTCAACCAGGGCTTCGCGACGACCGAGTACCTGGCGGCCTGTATCCTCGACATGGATTGGCATACGCTCGGCGAGGCGGTCGACCAGGATTCCTCAGCGTTCGAAACGGCATCGATGGATCGGATCGGCATCATCGAGGAGATCGCGCCGCGATACCGCTCCCCCTACTTCGGTCACATCTTCTCCGGCGGCTATTCGGCGGGTTACTACAGTTACGTCTGGGCGGAGGTGCTGGATGCGGACGGTTTTGTTGCTTTCAAGGAGGCGGGAGTTTTCGACCGTGATCTCGCCGAGAGCTATCGGAAGAACATCCTCTCCGCCGGTGACAGCGAAAACCCGATGGTGCTCTACGAGCGTTTCCGCGGCGCCGCCCCCTCAATTGACGCTCTGGTTGCACGGCGGGGGCTGGAATAGGAGCTATCAGCTATCAGCTATCAGCTATCAGCAGGACAGCGCGCTCGATCAGGGCTGATCGGATCCAAAGGTCCAGTTCCTCGCGAAGCGATCGGTATCGATGGCATGGCAGGCGTTCGCTGAGAGCTGAGAGCTGACAGCTTTCAAAAATGATCCCCGACCGCCAGGTACCATCGATCTCGGCCACCCTCGGTATAGCCATAGCCCAGGTAGAGGGGGCCGATTGGGGTCTCCGCCCCGATGAAGACGGTGCCTCCGTAGAGAAAGTCGTCGAGGGACACTGACTGGTCGTAAAGAAAGGTGTTTCCGGCCTCGAGGGAGATTCCCGAATAGACCCGGAATTCGATCCCGGCGAGGTCGATCTTCTTGAGGCGCCGGTAGCTCTGGATTCTGGCGAAGGCAATTTTATCGCCGTAGAGTTCTCTGAAACCCAGGCCGGAAAGGCGGCCTGGCCCCCCCAAAAAGAAGAGGTCCGCGAAGTTGGTGGCCGGGTCTTGGTTTTCGCCGTATTCGAGGTAGGGCAGGACGGTGTACTTTCCGAAACTCCATGCTCGACCCATCACAAGGGAAAACTGTGTCATTTCGCTGTCCGAACCCATGGCCTCGACAGTCCGAGTGACCCTGAATTTGAATTCACTGCCGGACCTGGCGAACATCACGGAATCTTCGGTGTCGAGGTAGAAACTCAGATCGAAGCCGGCCCGGTCTTCCTGGAGATCAGGAAGGACCGGATCACCGATCTGAAGGTCGAAGTCGTTGTCTGAGTAGAAAGCGGCCAGCCGGATCTCGCTCCGGTTGCCAAAAACGTAGCCTCCGGCGACATTGACCGCCTTTTCGTCGAAATGGTAGGTCGCCAGGGGTTCGCCCTCGATCCAAACATCCTGACGGATACGGGAGATTTTGATCGACGGGACGACAAACCAGCGAAGCGTGTTGCCCAGCGGCTGGTAGAATTCGCTGAAGAGTCGAGAACTGGTACCGATCTCGAGGATCGTTTGCCACTCACCGTCTTTCCGGTTGGCGGGCAGCATCTGGTGCCGGACGCTCAGGCTGTACACCCCGTTGCCGGCGAAGTCGTCGAACAGGCCCAGGCCGATCTGGAGCGAATGCCGGCCGTAGGGTGGGGGCGGGGCGTTGACGACCAATTCGCGCAGGCCCTCGACCTCATCGACCCGGAAGCTGATGACGCCCGAGTGGCGGAGGTGGTACAGGCGCATGATGTCTGTCCGGAGGTCCTCGGGATCGAGGTCGACCGGGGGTTGGATGTGCAGCGCGGCGAGGGCGACGGGGTCCTTGACCAGACCGGATCCCTCAAAACGGATGCGATCAACGTGGATCGTTTCGGTGGGCGGGCGGCGTTGCCGGCGCAAGAACGCTTTCGATTCCGCGGGGGTGCCGGCCAGTGGACGGAGTTGATCAGCTGCTGCTCTGGTGGCTGCATCTCCCAGCGCGACAGTCTCCGCTGCCCGGTTAAAGTCCAGGAAGCCGATGTCGCCGAGGTCCGGACGGATCAGCACGTCGCCTTGACGGAGCTTGGCAACGTCGGCCCTCCGATTGCCGACGGTCAGGAGCGAGTTGAGCCGGTTGTAGATATCCCAAAAGTGCTTCAGTTTCATATCGGGAGATTGCATCGGGCTGCTGATGTCGACGGCGATGATGTGTTTGGCGCCGAGTTCTTGGGCGATACCGATGGGGAGATTGGCGACCGAGCCACCATCGACCAGCGTTCGGCCCTCATATTTGACTGGGGGGAACATGCCGGGGATCGACATGCTGGTGCGCATCGCCCGGGCCAGGCTTCCGGAATCCAACACGACTGCTTCCCCATTTTCGATGTCGGTTGCCACCGCCCGGAAGGGGATCGGAAGTCGGTCGAAGTCCCTTTCCGGCCGGCTTTGGGCTTCCAGTGTTTCGAGCAGAATCTCGAGACTCTGGCCGCTCAGAATACCCGCAGGGAGGTAGAAGCCGTCTTCGTCGAAATGGAGCCGGGCCTTGATCAGGTATGGCCGGTCGTCCTGTTTTCGTCGGAAGCTCAGGTCGTTGCGGGGTACCTTATCTGTGAAGATCTCATTCCAGTCGATCGATACCAGCAATTCTTCGATCTCATCCGGGGACCACCCGGCTGCGTAGAGCCCACCGACGATTGAGCCCATGCTGGTGCCGACGATCATATCCGGCACGATGTGCATCTCCTCAAGAACCCTGAGAGCCCCGATGTGGGCCGCGCCTCGGGCGCCGCCTCCCGACAGGACCAGGACCAACTCCGGCCCATCCTCGGGCGGTGTCTCGGCTGCCGGAACCTGCGCCATGCAGGGCATGCCGATGATGAGAATCGTCGATATAAGGTATCCGAGGCTGCGTTTCATGGATCCTCCACTCAGTCGATGCTGCAATCGTACCTGATTGGTTTGTGGTTTGGTTCGAAAATTGAGGTGCGAATTCGGCGAGCAGGGAGCGGTGTTTTCCAATCGAGTGCCCTCGTTCTTGAACCGCGGCAACCGGGACGGTCGCCGTCACAACGGTGCTCCCATTGTGGCGGCGGGCGTCCTCGCCCGCTGCGTGGTGATTTCGGGGAGCAGGGGACTC
>DAOWGJ010000284.1 GCA_030637505.1 Holophagae bacterium | reverse complement strand
GCCCGGCCTTCTCACCAGTGATCTACTGGGGCGCGAAATACGCAGCAATCTCCGCCGTTTTCTTGAATTCACTCAATCAACATAGTGCAGACTATGCCTCATTCGCCGCCCACGCCGTCCGCTTTGCGGGCACGAGCCTGCCGGCTCGACAGCCCTTCGGGCTTGGCGCGATGTCCCTATCTGCGAAAACGGCGAATCTCACCACGTCTTCCACACCTCGCGACGAAAACTGTTGAGAAGGCCGGGCTAGGCAATTTTGGCGAGAGGTTGGTGCTTTTCGCGATTCAACTCTTGCTGCTGGTTTGATCGAGGCACTCCTCCAGCGCGAGACGGCAGAGTTCGGCGGCGGCCTCCGGCGTCGTGGCGACGGCGCCGATTCGTACCAGGGCCGATCGCGGGTCCGATGCAGTACCGGCCAGGGTCGCCTGAAGGCGAATGCTGCCATCGACCCCTTGGGTGGCCAGGCAGGCAAGGCCGGCCGGCCGGCCCAGGGCATCGGCCAGCGATCGCTCGGCAGAGAGGCATCGACGGGTTTTGGGGTCATCGAGGGATTTGAGGGTTTTTCCGAGGGGATCGCCGGTCCGCGCGACCAGCACCATTGTGCCGGCGCCGGGCGGAGGCAGCATGATCTCCTCCCTGAGTTCGATCAGGTCGAGGTTCTCAAGATCGGCGCCTTCAATCTGGTGCATCGGGATCACGATTGCGTCGAGGGCATGCTGTTGGAGCGCTGACACAGGACAGTCGGGCTGGACGATATCCAGATTGGGGCAGAGGGCCAACAGTTGGGATTGCTGCCCCAGGGACCCAACGGCGATTGTGGCCCTTGGGTCGAGACCCACCGGGTTGGCCGGCGTCGGATGGAGTGTCCCGAGGGCGGCAACCAGACCTAGATGGGCCGATTGCCTCGGGAGGACCGCGGCCAGAGAAACACCGGTTGCCAAGTTCTTCCCCAGCGCTTCAGCCGACGCCAGGATGCAGTCGGTCGTTCCATTGGCCAACCCCTGCTGCCGGATATCGAACGACGAGGCCGGGGGTCCACGACTATCCCAGTGAACATTGAACCCCGCTCGTTTGAACAAGGTAATCGCCGGCGGGTCTTTCGCCCCCCAAAGAGTAGGCTGAAGGACCACGGACATTCGGACCCTGCCATCCTTTTTCAACTGAGCACTCCTTCGAACATCAGCTTGTGAAACGGTGTACAATCTTTCGACCGGCTCCGGAGAACGAACTCATCGGATCTCAGGGGCCGATCGTCACGGAAGGGGGTTGAAAAACTCATATGGACAAAGCGGTTGGATTCTATGAATCGACGCTGGGCAAAAAGATCGTGATGGCGGTGACGGGGATCATTTTATTCCTTTACCTCGTTGGACACATGCTCGGCAACCTCCAGATTTTCCTCGACCCGGCGCAAATCGACAAGTACGCCCATATGCTGCATGCCAGCGCGGCGTTCTTGTGGAGCGTTCGCCTGGTGCTGTTGTTCTGTCTCGGCGTGCATATCCTGGCGGCCTTCCAGGTGTGGTGGCGTTCCCGCAAGGCGCGGCCGGTCAAGTACAAGGTCTTCAATCCACCGGACGTCGACTACGCCGCCAAGACCATGGTGTGGAGTGGACCGATCATCGCGGCCTTCATCACCTACCACCTGCTCCACCTGACGGTCGGGTTGGACAGCCTGCATCCGGACTACATCCACCTTGGGGCCTATAACAACGTCATCAAGGGTTTCCAGCAGACACCGGTGGCCATCGCCTACATCGTCGCCCTGCTGCTCCTGGCCTTTCACCTCTACCATGGCCTGTGGAGCCTGTTCCAGACAATGGGTTGGGACCATCCAAAATTCGGTCCCTGGCGCAGACCTCTGGCGGTCCTGCTGACCGTGGTGATCGCAGCAGGCTTCATCTGTGTGCCGGTGGCGGTCATGACCGGCGTGCTGCCTCGATAAGGAGATGGCTATGAAACTGGATGCAAAGATTCCGAGCGGGCCTCTGGCCGACAAGTGGACCGACTACAAGGCCCACACGGCCCTGGTCAGCCCCGCCAACAAGCGCAAGCACACCATTTTGATTGTCGGAACCGGCTTGGCCGGTGGGGGGGCCGCGGCGGCCCTGGGCGAACTGGGCTACAAGGTCAAGGCCTTCTGTTATCAAGACAGTGCCCGGCGCGCCCACTCGATTGCTGCACAAGGCGGCATCAATGCGGCAAAAAATTATCAGAACGACGGCGACACGGTCTTCCGCCTGTTCTACGACACGATCAAGGGCGGGGATTTCAGGGCACGCGAGGCCAATACCTACCGCCTGGCTGAGGTCAGCAACGAGATCATCGACCATTGTGTCGCACAGGGCGTTCCCTTCGGGCGCGAGTACAGCGGATACCTGGCCAATCGCACATTTGGAGGTGCCCAGGTCTCACGGACATTCTACTCTCGAGGGCAGACCGGACAGCAATTGCTGCTCGGCGCCTACAACTCGCTCAACGCCCAGGTCAATGCGGGCAATGTTGACGTCTTCGAGCGCACCGAGATGCTGGATTTGATCGTCATCGACGGCGTGGCACGGGGCATCGTCGTGCGTGACATGGTCAGCGGCGAGGTCTCAAGCCATTTCGGTGATGCTGTTCTGCTGTGTACAGGAGGCTATTCCAACGTCTTCTTCCTTTCGACCTCGGCCAAGGGCTGCAACGGGTCGGCGGTGTGGCGTGCCTACAAGAGGGGCGCCGGATTCGCCAATCCCTGCTTCACCCAGATACACCCGACGGCGATTCCCCAGTCCGGTGATTTCCAGTCCAAACTGACCCTGATGTCGGAGAGTCTCCGGAACGACGGTCGCGTCTGGGTGCCGAAGAAGGCCGGCGACGACCGCCCGCCCAATGAGATCCCCGAGGATGAGAGGGACTACTACCTCGAGCGGATCTATCCCTCCTTCGGCAACATGGTGCCTCGTGACGTTGCCTCGCGGAACGCGAAAAACGTCTGTGATGAGGGCCGGGGCATCGGCCCGACGAAGCGCGGTGTCTATCTGGATTTCGCCGCGGCCATCGAGCGATTGGGCGTCGACGTCATCAAGGATCGGTACGGCAACCTCTTCGAGATGTACGAGATGATCAACGACGAGGATCCATACACAACGCCGATGATGATCTACCCCGCGCCGCACTACACGATGGGCGGCCTGTGGGTCGATTACGATCTGATGTCGACGATTCCCGGTCTTTTCGTTCTCGGTGAGGCCAATTTCTCCGATCACGGCGCCAACCGCCTTGGGGCCTCGGCCTTGATGCAGGGCCTGGCAGACGGTTTCTTCGTCATCCCCAACACGCTGGGGCAGTACATCGCCAAGGGCAAGCACCCCGATGTCGACCCCAATTGTGACGAGGTCCGAGAAGTTGAACAGGGCGCCAAGGATCTCAATCAGAAACTCTTGGACATCAAAGGCACGAAGACCGTCGACTACTTCCACCGTGCGATGGGCATGATCATGCTGGACAAGTGTGGGATGGCCCGGTCCAAAGAGGGCCTCAATGAGGCGATCGAGAAGATCAGAGAACTCAAGAAAAAATTCTGGGCCGACGTCAAGGTTCCAGGCACCGGCGAGAGCCTCAACCAGGAACTGGAGAAGGCCGGCCGGGTGGCCGACTATTTCGACCTGGCCATCCTGATGTGCCTCGATGCACGGGAGCGAGAAGAAAGCTGCGGCGGACATTTCCGCGAGGAACACAAGACCGAAGAGGGCGAGGCCAGGCGTGACGACGAGAACTACTGTCACGCTTCGGTATGGGAGTACATGGGCGAGGACCAGACGCCCCAAGCCCACAAAGAAGAGCTCATTTTCGAAAACGTCGAGCTCACGCAGAGGAGTTACAAATGAAGTTGACCCTCGAAATCTGGCGGCAGAAAGACGCAAACGACAAGGGTCATTTCGAGACCTACGAGCTGGACAATGTCAGTTCCCACATGTCGTTTCTGGAAATGCTGGACGTGCTCAACCAGGAGTTGATCGAAAAGGGTGAAGAGCCGGTGGCCTTCGACCACGATTGCCGCGAGGCGATCTGCGGCACCTGCGGTTTTGTCATCAACGGAGTTGCGCACGGACACATGAAGCGCAACACTGTTTGCCAGCTCCACATGCGCACCTTCAATGACGGTGACCATCTCGTGCTGGAACCCTGGCGAGCCGAGGCGTTTCCTATGGTCCGGGATTTGATCGTCGACCGCTCGGCATTCGAGCGCATCCAGCGGGCCGGCGGTTATATTTCGGCTCGCACCGGGTCGGCGCCCGATGCCAACTCGATTCTGATCCCCAAGGACCAGGCCGAAGCGGCGATGGATTTTGCCGAGTGCATTGGTTGCGGCGCCTGCGTCGCCTCGTGTCCCAACGGTGCGGCGATGCTCTTCGTCGGCGCACGGATCGCCCACCTGGGCTTTCTGCCCCAGGGACAACCTGAAAGGGCAGAGCGGGCGAAGGCATTGGTCGCGGCGATGGAGCAGGAGGGCTTCGGCGCCTGCACCAACTACACCTCGTGCGAGGCCACCTGCCCCAAGGGCATCTCAATCGTCGGCATCGCCAAGATGAACAAGGACTATTTCAATGCCAAGCTCTTCACCGGGGGCAACCTCGGCGGGAAAGACTAGTCAGTTTAGTTGTGACTTCTGGGGCCGCTTCGGCGGCCCTTTTTTTGGGGGATCACAGGGGCAGCGGCAGGTTCAGCGGTGACCCACCCATGGTCACCTCCGGGTCGTTCGTGGATCCATTGCCTTCTCGCTCGATCCCTTTTGGTTCCATCTTTGAAGGGCCGGCACTGTAGGATGCTTGAGTGATCGATGGATCAGATCTTTGGCGGCGGGTCGATGAGATAACGCGGCGTGAACGCGGCCGTGCTCTCGAGAGCGTGCCGGCGGTGTGTGAGATCTTCGAAGAGGACGGCATCCCATACCAGCTCCGGGTTCTTCAGGGGTTCCATCCAAAAAAGCAGGCCAAGAAAGAAGAGAAGAGGACAGGGCGTAATCCCTTTTTGCCTCCTGAGCCCGATTTGTTCGTCGGTGACCTTTCTCCGACCCACGGCGCTGTCCTCAATAAGTTCAACGTCTTCGGAGGGCATCTGTTGGTCATTACCCGAGCGTATGTGCCGCAAGAGGGCCTGCTGGATGAGAGGGATTTTGACGCTCTCCTTGTGGCGATGGAGGGTGTCGACGGCCTGGGTTTTTACAACGCGGGGCGTCAGGCCGGAGCCAGCCAGCCGCACCGGCATCTGCAGGTGGCGCCCCTTCCTCTGCTGCCCTCGATCGAAGGCTTGCCCATCCCGATCGATGCTGTGATCGAGAGCGGTCGACCGTTGCCTTTCCCACATCGGTTGCGGTTTCTGGAGGGTCGGGCATTGGTCCGGTCCGACGCTCCCTATCTCTTCGAGCTCTTCCGGTCCTTGGTGGTTGATCAGGGCATGGCGACAGGTGACCGTCCCTACAATATGCTGCTGACCCGCCGATGGATGATGGTCGTACCCCGAAGCCTCGACCGGTTCGAACGGATTTCGATTAATGCTCTGGGATTTGCGGGCTCACTGTTGGTTCGTGACCGGGAGCGCCTGGCCCGGATCAAGGCACTTGGGCCTGGGGCGATCCTTCGGGCGGTGACGGGGGCGCTGTCCTCCGACCCGGCCGCCACCGACCGACGCTGAACCCACCGACTCCACCAAACTCGAGAGCGTCCCTTCTCCGACGGGGCGTGCCGGGCATGGTTTTCTTCACCGGGCAGACCTTTTGGGGCCTGGGGAGTTGCGAAGAAAGCCTTGCCGGGCAACCCACGGGGAGCGCGTTGGGAATCGAGTCTTGGCCAACGCCGTAGGCCGCCGAGGTCGTTTCCCGGAGGGGCGAGGCGCTCCCGGCTTCTGAACTGCACGCCCCTCAGGGAAATGACCGAGCGGGAGCGATCGTCAGGCGATTGAGTTCACGAATGCTTCGGAGCGCTCCCGAAGGCCGGGGTTCGCATCCAGGGGCGGGGGCAATAGGCGGCGACAGGTTCAGGTAGGAGACAGAGGCAGTTGGCAGGTTCAAGGTCAGCCGGCAGGTCCGAGGTCAGGGGCGGAAATCAGCGCCAGGAAGCGCGTGATGCGGGCACCTGGTGTCCCTCACCAGATGAGCCCAATCAACTTCTCCGCATCCTCAGCCGGGCAAGGCAATCCCTGGCTCTCCAGCCCCACTCGATAAGCCTTGGCGGCCGGAGGCATAAGAGCGAGGAAGGCGGCCGCCGCAGTAGACCGGGCCTGGTGGGGTTCCAGGAGCCCTTCCCCGAGGCCCTTGAGGAAGGCAAAGCGAAAGAGGGTGTGTAGGAGATCGTCTTGAGCCCTGGGCGATGGATCCAGGGAGTCGTAGAAGCCGGCCAGCGCGAAGGCATGGCCCTCCCAAAGCTCCAGGTCCCGCGCGAAACGGTCCACGACGGCTCGCCGGTCGGCTGGGAGGCTGGCCGCCCGAAGACGAATTGCTTCGAAATCCCTGATCGAAAGCCACTTGGCCAGAGCGGGCTGTTTTTCCCACAGCAGGGCCGCCATGCGTCCGCACCTTCGTTGGCGCTCGAAGAAGGACCGGGTGTTGTAGGGGTGGTGGTGGAAGGCCACGGCCGAGGCCCGGTATCGGATTCTCAAGCCGTGGCCGGCAAGCCGGTAGGCGTACTCCGCATCCTCGAAGGCGGCCGCAGGAAAATCCTCCGAAAATCCGGTCGGCTCCCGGTCGAGCAAACTCCGGTGAACCGAAATATTTGAGGTGTAAAAGTGCCGAAAATCGTAGTCGGACCCGTCCTCCAACCAGTGGTAGCTGAATTGTTGAGCGCCGACGCCGTCGATGTGCCTCATTGTAGCCGTCACTGAAGCATCGTGAGGCCATCGAGTCAGACCCAGGATGGCGACGTCAGAGTCGGCGGCTTCACAGTGGCCCCGGAGGTGTTGTTCGAGCAGATCAGACGCAGGCTCGATGTCGTCGCCGGTGAAAAGGACGATCTCACCCCGTGCTGCCCGGAGGCCGCGATTGCGGGCAGCGGCGGGTCCGGCGTTCTCCTGCACCAGGCGCCGAAGATCGAATCGCTGGGGTCTGAGAGATCCGAGGAGTTCCCGGGTGGCGTCGGGCGAGCCGTCATCGACGATGACCACCTCGAAAGCCACATCGCCGGGCTGCTGACATTCCCAGGCCTGAAGCACCATCGCCAACGCGTCAGCCCGCCCAAACGTCGGGATCAGCACGGAGAACACGGGACCCTGGTTCACGTTCGTCGGCCGGTCAGAGTCTCGCGGTAGATCCGGCGGGTTCGTTCGGCCCGGTTGGCAACCTCGGATTCGCTGACTCCCGATGACGGGGGACCGGCATCGATCGCTGCGAGCACGGCGGCGGCCAGAGCCTCGATGTCCCCGGCATTTCCGCCAAGATGGATGGTTCCGATGCCGGACTTCGCTATTTCCGAGGCTTCCCCACTCGAGGGTGCGGCCGTGGGCACACCAGCGGCCACGGCTATGGCCGCTGCAGGAGGCAGAATTTCGCTTTGACCGGGACAGCAAATGACGTCCGCCGCAGCGACGATGTCCTCGAGGCTGTGCTCGATTTCGTTGACGGCGAAACGATCAAGGCCGAACAGCCGCCCGAGATCATTGACCGCCGACGCCAGGGGACCGCGTCCGACGACCCGGAACCAGATATCTTTGCGCTCGCCCAAGGTCCGGGCCACGGCGGCCGCATCCTCGGCGCGACCAGTTGCAGTCAAATCGCCGGCGACAACGACCAGGGTCGCGTCAGCAGGGACGCCGAGGGTCCGGCGGACCGCCGATGTGCCCCGTGTGAATCTACCTCTCAGCGGCGTCGGTGCGAGGTGCAAGGCGCCGATGCCGGGTGTGCCCTCCAGTCGACTGAGTTGGGCCTCGGTCCGAACGATGGTCTCATCGGCCGCCAATGGGCCTCGACCAGCTTCGACCGCCTCCCCGACCACTCGAAGGGAGGGCAGGAGACGGCGAGCCTGTTCGATGAATGGACTGAGGACCTCTCCGCTGCCGATGGCCCACAACGTTGTCGGCGCAGCGCTGCGGAGGAGGGCCTGGAGGGCCGTTCGCCAGGTTGCCGGTTGGAGGACTGAACCGAAGCTGTGGACGGGCCTATCATCCGATGAGAGGGCTTGCAGGCGTCTTTCACCGGCCTCGGTCCAGGGGGCCAGGGAGACGATCACTTGTGAGAGGTCGCCGGCGGCATCGAGGCCGGAGGCCAGCCTGAGTTCAAGACCTTCGACGAGAGGTTCCGAGATCAGGGCGAAGAGATCGGCAGGCTGCTCTGGGAGGACCGGCGGGAGGGTGGTATTGAGCCGAAGTTCCGCCCGTCTGATGCCTCGTGGCAGGCCGACGACATATGCCGCGTTTCGCCAGACTTCCGATCCACCATCGAGGTGGGTCCGCTGCAGGAGCCACTCCTCGCCAACGGGGGGCGAGGTGCAGGGGAGGCGCTTGGCGATCACCGGCCTTCCGAGGTCGGTTGCTGCCTGAGCGAGACCTGCCCATCCCTTTCCGCAAAGGGCGCCATGGAGGTCTCGCCGTACGGCCAGGATCTCGGAATTGTCACCGGGATTCTCAATCAAGGCTGCGTCGATGCTCTCCAGGGCGAAGAGCCACGGCAGGTCGAAAGCGCCGATGAATGCCTGATCGACACCATCGGCAAGGTCCAACAGGATGCCGTCTCCCAGCTTGGGAAGGGCCTTTGTCGGAGAGGGGTCGGTGACCGCGGCGAGCACCCGCACCATGCCGGCGCCGGGATCGGTGGCACGCCGGAGCGTGCGGACGGCGCCAGCGGCGATTCGAAGAGCCTTGCGAAAACCTCGTGTGATCAAGTCTTCGGCGGGGGCCGGTGGGGGGAGTTCCAGGGCCGGTGTTCCGGTGTCGCCCCCGGGTGTGCTGGAGGCGGCCAGATGATCGATGACGGTTACCATCTGACGGTGCAGGTCCCGGTTGTCGTCGGCCAGATCCTCGAGCTGTCCCTGCAGCTTTTCGACGTGGTGCTTGAGTTTCCGGTGCTCTTGATCGAGGGTGTTTTTTTCGTTCATCCCAACAAGCTTAGGGCTCTCTCGAAGTGCTGTCCATAACCTGGGGCGCGGACCTTCCGTATTACACTTGACCACGGCGCCCGAAAAATGACGCGATAGTGCGTGACCCGGGCAGGGAGTACCGGATGACAGGTTCAGGCAGGAGATTCTTCTCGACATTCTTGAGGCGCCTTGGGACGTTTACGGTTTTATGTCTGGCCGCATCAACGGCCATGGCTCAGGTTGATCAGACTGGGAGCGAACCGGGCGAGGTGCAAGGCGTCTTTCACGGAGAACTCGATGTCAGCATCATCAATCTCTACGTCACCGTAGTAGACAAAGAGGGCCGGGCGGTTCCCGGTCTGGGCCCTGGTGATTTCGAGATCATCGAGAACGGCGAATCGATTGAGGTTACCAACTTTGCCATTCTCCAGCACGGCAAGCGCATTTTCCCTGAGGTTGTCGACTCCGAAATCCATGACGTCGACGGCGAAGGGCCTCCGGCGGAAATATCGACACGACACGTAGCCGTGTTGTTCGATCTACCCAGTCTCCAGCGGAGGAACAAGAATCGGGTCGTGGAGGCTGTTCAATCGTTTGTCCGTGGGGGCATTGCCGACGGTGACAAGTTCATGGTGGCGATCAACTCCGGCGAATTGGAAATTCTCAACGAGTTCTCGTCCTACGAGGCGTCGTTGATGGCCGTCCTGGAGGGTGTCACCGAGCTCAAGTACAGTGGAGATTCTGTCAAAGGCAACAAACGCCTCCTCAAAAGAACGATTCACGGGACCCGATTCATGCAGATGCGCACCGTCCCGTTCACTACCCAGACCGAGGTCAACGTGGGTTATGTCAAGTCCCAAGCCGGCATGCTCCAGATCGAAATCAACAATATGCGGCAGTATGAATACCAACGGATCGATCAGTCGATCGGTGTGGTGGATGAGCTGGTCAGGGCTCTGGCCGGGATCGACGGGCCGAAGACCATACTGTGGATTGGGGAGGACTTGGCCATGCGTCCGGCCGTCGATCTCTACAGGATCTTCTACAAGAAGGCGGTCTTTTACCAGGACATCCTGCACCTGACCCACCCCGAAATCTGGGGACGGGAGATGGATCTGGCCCGCCAATTCCAGCGGCTGGCGGCGTCGGCTCAGAGTTGCGGGGCGACCTTTCATGTCATTGACGCGTCCGATCGGGACAGTGAGATGGGCAGTGCGGACTTCGGCTCTCCCGGCATCGACGACGTTATCAACAACGAGGCCGCCGGCAATCTGTGGACCCCTGGCACCGACCCCACAGAGTTCTGGGACATGACCGCGGGCGCGGACTACATCGCCTTGGCGACCGGCGGGTCAGTCCAAAAGAACACCAGGGACCTCGAAGGGTCGGTCGCCAGGATCCGAGAGCAGTTGGTTCTGACCTATTTCCTGGGCTATCAACGGCCCGGAGCGCCGGACGGAAAGATTTCCCGCGTTCAGGTCAAGGTCAAGAAGCCCGGTCTCCGGGTCCGGCACCACGAGAAAGTACTCAACAAGACCAGTGATCACCATCTCGCAGATCTGGCGCTCTCTCGGGTGCGGTTCAACATCGGCGGCAATTCGCTGGGGCTGTCACTGGTTGAAGGCCACCCGCAGCCCGGAGACGAGGGCAAGATAGTTCGGGCGATTCAGTTTCTGGTGCCGGTGGAGAGCTTGGTCCTGATGCCGCAAGGTGATGTCCACTCCGGAGAGCTGGTCGCGGCGGTCGCAGTCCTCGATGGTGAGGGGAGGACCGCGGAACCGCGATTGATGAGGCTGTCGATCTCCATCCCCTCGGATCGATACCAATCGGGCGCGGTCGCGGCTCGGACCCTCCGTCTCTTGATGGCCCCTGATACTCGCCGGGTCGCCATCGGCATCCGGGACGAAACCTCAGGCTTGACCTCGACCGCGGCGTTGGATCTCATCCCGGTCGAGACGCCTGCCGAGGACCGCTGAGAGCTGACAGCTGAAAGCTGATAGCTTCTACTCAAACACCGGATCATCAACCGGGTACGAGATGATCGTGATCAATTCTTCGGCCGGGGTGACGGTCGGATCGCTGACATAGCTCTCCCAGGGGTCACCGGCAGGTCGGAACCCGTGGGCGCCCATGAAGGCCATCACCTTCCGATAACTTTCGGAGATCCCGGCATAGGGCCCGACATGAACCGCCTGCACGACCCGGCCCGGCGGGGTGGCGCCACGCTGCACCGTGGAGTTCTCCAGCTGTGACTCCTCGATATTTCCGGAATAGGGAATGCCTGCGTCGAAGACGAAACCGGCTTCGCCCCATGATCGGGCGAATGCCATCGGCGCCCCGGTCTGCTCCAGGCCATGCCGCTGCATCACCTCTGCGATCGTGCCATAGGCTTGGTCGAGGCCCTTGCCGATTGAAGAGGCGTCGGCCTCTGCCTGGCCGTGAACGAAGAGAATGGCTGTGGCGGGAAGCTGGTTGACCGTAATGTCCATGGCGGACCAGTCGGCATTGGGGAGGGCTTCCCCGATCTCCTTGAGCTTCGCCAGGCCGTGCTCATAGCTGCCCCCCACCCAGGTGTCGAACATCAGGCCTTGATACCGACTGAACAGATTCCAGCCTAAATCGGTGTCGAAATTCCAAGTAATTCGGGTCCCGTCTTCGGTGCTCTCGATATCGAACGAGGCCTTCGCAAATCCCTCATCTGAGAAATCTAGATGAACCTCAACTCTCTCAAATGGTGTCGAGTTGGAAATCTCTTGGCTGCCGATGCCGACATGGGGGTTGTCCGAAACCCACGAAATCTTCGCCCCGGGTCCGAACGCCGGCCCTTCGTAGCTGTAGCGGGCCTCAGGGTCCATTTCGAACCAGGGCGACCATCGATTGAATAGGGCGAAACCGTTGACCAGGGCGAAGACCGTTGCCGGTGGGGCTTCGATCACCGTCGACCGCTCGATATGAACCTCCGAGGGCAGGAATACGCCGACGACGACGGCGAGGACGACAAGGATGAGCAGTGTGACGAGGGTGATCTTAAGGACTTTCATGGATCGTATCGTGTCATAGATTTGAATGGCGGGGCAAGACTTTCCAGTTTCCAGTTTCCTATTCCCTTCCGGCGTACACTAGCCGCGACGGAGGATTTGATGCGTTCATTCCTGGTGATCTTGTCCCTGTTGTTGTCCTTCCCGATTTTTGCGGCCGATCAGGCCCTCGAAAGGCCGACGCTGGAGGCGATCTTCGAAGAGGATGCCTTGAGCCTCCAACAGCCCTCGGGCGTGATGTGGATGCCGGGGGGCCGAGAGATCCTCTACCGTGCGACCGACGGTGACGACGAAGTCCTGTGGTTGGAGGATGTGGCCGACGGGGCCAAACGGCGCGTAGTCTCGTGGTCTGAAATGACCGAAGCCCTGAATGAGCAGCGTCCGAATTTTCGGCAGCCGTCACTGGGCGACGTCAATACGGCCTCCTATTCGCGGCTGGCGCCGACCATGTCGCCTGACGGCTCCGAGCTGGTCGGGTCTATTGCCGGCGACCTCTTCCGGTTGGATCTGGAAACCGGAACGGCACGGTTTCTGACCGGTGATGCCGAGCCCGAGTTTTTTCCGACGTTCAGCCCGGACGGCTCGCGGTTGGCCTTTGTACGATCGGGGGATATCCATTGGATGGATGCGGCGACCGGTGTGGTGCACAGGGTGACGGATCGCCAGAAGCGGGACACAATCACGAGCGGTATTGCCGCCTGGGTCTATGAAGAAGAACTGGGACTGGAACGATCTTTCTGGTGGTCGCCGGACGGCACGAAACTCGCCTTCCTCCAGTTTGACAGCTCCGGAGTCGATGTCGTGCCGATTGCCGATACCGCGATGCCCGTTCCCGGGCTCGAGCGGCAGCGTTACCCCAAAGCAGGAAGGCCCAATCCAGTGGCCCGACTGGGTGTCGTCGGCATTGACGGTGGCAATCCGGTCTGGCTTGATGTTGGGGACGAGGATCAGTACCTGCCCCGGGCGGGGTGGACACCCGCCGGTGAGGTCTGGTTTCAACGTCTCAATCGGGATCAGACCGTGCTCGAGTTGTTGATTGCCGACCCCGGCTCCGGACAGAGCCGGGTCCTGACAACCGATAGGGACGAGGCATGGGTCAACATTGGGGATGACCTGCACTTCCTGTCCGACGGGCGGTTCCTCTGGACCTCCGAGCGGGAAGGGTGGAATCACCTCTACCTGTACGCCGCAGATGGCACACTCGAAAAGCAGTTGACCAGCGGGCAATGGCAGGTCGACGGTGTAGCCGGGCTCGATGAGAGCGAGTCGACCGTTTTCATCCGCGCCAACGCCGAAGATCTGCGCCAGTGGCACCTCTATGGACTGGACCTTCGAACCGGAGGGCGTCGTCGTCTGGGTCGTGAGGTCGGCGGCGCACATCGCGCCCTTCTCAGTCCGGGCGGGCAGTTCCTGATCGACAGCTGGTCATCCCTCGATACGCCGCCGCGGGCCGATATCGTGCAGGCGGCCGACGGGTCGGTCGTGCGTGAACTCTGGCGCTCGGGCGCCGAGTTGGAGGGTTGGGACATTCTTCCCGTCGAACCGGGAACGATCACAGCCGAAGATGGAACCGAGCTCCATACCCAGCTGATCCGCCCCCGCAACTTCGACCCCGCAACGAAATATCCGGTGGTCCTCTACGTCTACGGCGGTCCCCACTCGCAACTGACAGCCGACCGCTGGGGCGGTTCGATCCACCACACCTACCGAGTCTTTGCCGAAATGGGTATCGGGGTCTTTCTGGTGGACAATCGGGGTACCTGGGGTCGGGGTCATGACTTCGAGACTGCGGTCTACCGCCGCCTCGGTCAGGTGGAGGTCGCCGATCAATTGGCGGCGGCTCGCTGGTTGAAAGAACAATCTTGGGTCGATGGAGATCGCCTCGCCGTGTATGGCGGCAGCTACGGCGGCTATATGACCCTGATGTTGATGCTCAAGGCGCCGGAGATGTTCAGGGCGGGTATCGCCTATGCTCCCGTCGCCGACTGGCGTCTCTACGACTCGGTCTACACCGAGCGCTATATGGATACGCCCGAGGAAAATCCGGAAGGCTACGACCAGGGCGCGCCCTTGAAAATCGCTGACCAACTCCAGGGGTCACTCTTAATCGTTCATGGTTCAAGGGACAACAATGTCCACCTGCAGAACACCCTTCAGATGGTCGCTGCTTTGGCCGCGGCAGACAAGAAATTCGAGCTGATGATCTATCCAAAGACCCGGCACGGCGTTCGGCGCGGTCAATTCGCCCTGCATTTCCATCGGCTCAAGGTCGATTTCTTGCAGCGGACGCTCCTTTCCGGAGCTACGGACTGATTGACCGTCGAAAGGTGCATGAGATCATTGGGGGAGCATCCAGGCAAATGAGTCCGTGATTCCTGCACTTGATGCGGGTTGGGCATCAGCGTGAACTGCCGTTGCGAGCACCCCGTATACTGACAACCATATGCAAGGCCACAGAACGCCGCGCCCTCTGACAGCCGACCTCGTTGTCGCAATCGCATTTCTCTGCCTCGCAACCGCATGCTCAAAGGACGAGATCGTACAACTGCGCCTTTCCGAAGAGACCTCACGCGCGGAGATCCTGGTAGAGTCCAACAGATTTGTACGCAGCAACAGCGAAAACCGGAACCGATGGCTCCATGGTTGGCGCTTCGTTCGCGACGGCGGCAAAGCTGCGGCGCGACCGACCTCTGATCCAGCGGTGCTCGAGATGGTCTCGGTGGATCCTCGCGAACGTACCCTGGTTCTCCAACTGGCTCGAACAGGTTCCAATCTTGGCGAGGTCGCGGTGGGCATGGAGGGGCGGAACGTTGCGAGCATTTCCGTAATCGACGGCCGTAAGGTCAGGCTCCCGACGCCGACTTGGCGAGGGGTCGTTCCTGTGACGTTGTCGTTTTCCAACCCCGATGCGATTTCCGTGCGTGCCGTTCATCTCAAAGCGCCACGTCGAGCGGGTGAGGTGGTCTTCTCTGAAGGTGGAATATCCCAGCAGGGCTGGTCCCTGGTCCGATGGACCCTTCCCGTGGCAGCTGGGTCACGTCTCGTCGGCAGCATTTCGCCCCCCAAAAACCCGCAACCGAGCCAGGTCTTTGCGGTCGAACTCAAAACGCACGATCATCCAGCGAAGGAGATATTCCGATGGAGTGCCGCACACGCTGGTGCAACCAACTTCGAAATCACTGTTGCAGAAAAATCCGGAATCGTATGTGTACAGCTGGTGGCCCTCGGCAAAGGCGATCCGGCAGTCTGGCAGCTCACAGTGGCGAACAGGCAGCCGCCTGCAGGTCAGAGCACAACCCCTCGACCTCCGAGAACTCCCAGGGCGGTGGTGGTATACGTAATGGACGCGTTGCGGGCTGATTCGCTTGGCTGTTACGGGTCTCCGGAGGTCAAAACACCCTGTTTCGATTCCTTCGCTCAAGAAGGGGTCCGCTTCGTGAAACATTTCAGTGTGGCGCCGTCAACTGTGCCGTCTACGCGGTCATTGTTCACCGGATTGCCGCTCCAGCCGCCGGCAGGTCTGCCCGAAGAAGGACCGGTAACCCTCGCCGAGAGTTTTCGCGACGCGGGCTTCAAGACAGGTTGTTTCTCGTCGAACCCTGCTCTGTCCAGGGCCTTCGGATTGGTGACGGGGTTCGATCAGGTCGGCTTTGAGGAACTCGACGAGGATTTCAAACTAGGCGCACGATCGGTCAACGACAGTGCAGCACGAGTGCACCGGGCTGCGCTCGAATGGCTGCAGGCGTTGCATCAAAAAGATCAGGTATTCCTGTACGTGCACACGCTCAATCCCCATAATCCCTACACGCCGCCGTCGGAGTACCTGGCGCAGAATATTGCGCTCGAAGACGATTTGCCGGTGGGCACCACACGCGAGCTGGTGGAGATCCGAGATCAGCGTTTACTGGTCACCGACGAGATCCAGAAGAGGATTCGTGGGGCCTATGCCGCCGGTGTTGCGTACAACGATGCGCTCCTGTGCGATTTTGTGCATGCTCTCGAGAAACGTTTCGGCAGGGAAGAGGTTCTCCTCGTGCTCACCTCTGATCATGGCGAAGAACTCTTTGATCATGGTGGTGTATTACATGGCTACACGCTCTATGACGAAATGGTTCACGTTCCGCTGGTGATCCGCTGGCCGGGCGTGACCAACCCTCGCAAAATCGAGCGGCAAACAGGAACCCTCGACTTGCACGCTACCCTGAGCAGCATGGTCGAAAATTCCCGAAAATCGTCGTTGACCAGCGGCGTGTCATTGTGGAGGCAGCTTCTCGGATCGCCTGCTGAGTTCGAGGAAAGGCTTGTGTTTGCTGCCGCACCAGGCGTTCGGGACACGATTGCCATGGTTCGATCACCGCGGATGAAGGTAGTCGAGGCGCAATCACAGGGGCTGCAGTCCGGCATGGGCTTTCGATTGGGCCGGGGCCATGACAGTGAGTACGTCTTCGAATTACTGGAGGACCCCGAGGAGCTGCGTAATCGATTCCCTGACGATGATCTCGAAGCCGAGTGGCTCAGAACAGAGCTCCGCGCGTGGAGACAAAGGTGGACCCCGGCTGTGTCGCCCGGCCCACAGCAGCAGCTCGACGAGGCCACTCGACGAAAGCTCGAGGCATTGGGATACGTTAATCCCTGATCGGCCCTTTTGGTTCCGGCTCCGCTGGGTTAAAAACCCATTCCACGGAGCGGCCTGTAGACCGCGTCGCCTGAGATCTGATCGACGCGAGAGATGTAGCCGAACCAGAAGTAGGACGGATCGGAACAGACGACTTCGACCGAGCCCTCAAGGAGCAGGTCCGCTCCCATGGCCGAGAGATTCCTCTGCTGCATGCCGGCGTCAGGGAATCTCATGGTGCCTCGGCCTACTTCGGCGCCGGTCGGGTCACGGACGATGACCTCGAAGTCAACAGTCGAGCCCTGGGCAGGGCCTGGCGGCGGCAGGTACACCCCGACATTGGTCCGGTAGAGGCTGTCGTTTTGGGCGCCTGCCGCCCAGGCGCGGTCGGATACCAGGATGCCGAAGACTTCCTGTCCGAAGGTTCCGCCGTCGTCGCCGAAGGTATAGGTCCGAGAGCCGATGACGATCGGCGAGAAGTCTTCGGAAATCACCGAGAGGGCGCCCTTGGTGTCTATCATTCCGAACACGCTCTGGACGACGTTGAACACCGTCAGCTCGCCCAGCGCAGGAACGGTCATCGAATCCGACGTCAACGGCTCGAATACGGGGGCTCCGTTACGTATCTCCGGAAACAGGAGTAGGCGAACAGAAATCTGACTCTCTCCGGGGTTGTGGATCACCACGTCCGACTGCCAGAAGGTTCCGCCCAGACCGGGGAGATTTGCGACGGCGGGAATGGCGCCACCGGGTCCAATACCCTGGGTGCCGGCCGGGTTGGTGATGCCGAGAAGAACAACTGCAAACAGCACAGAAAGGCGCATGAAGACCTCCATAGGGGTGCAGTGTACCTGACCGGCGTGGCCTGGCCGGGGAACTCCCGTTACAATGATCCGGTGACCAGAGACGATTTTTCCATCGAGCCGGATCGGCCCCTGTTTTCAGAGATGCTCGAGAGTGCGGCGCGTTTGGCGACCCGGGGACATTTCCATCAGTTTCGTAAGCTGGGAATTGAGGCGACGCCGTGTGAGCCGGGTCAAGACCCCCTGGACGAGGAATGCGTCCCCTATGTCAGTCATCTGGTAGGCGTTGTCGGCATCCTCGCTCGTCTCGGCGCCGGTGACGAGGTATTGGCCGCGGCCCTGCTCCACGACTATGTGGAGGACGTGCCCGATGCCGATGGGCGGCGGTCGATTGAACAAGCCGTTGGAACACGGGTGTTGCGGTTGGTCCTCGAGGTGACCGAGGATAAGCGTGAAGGCCGGGATCAACGAGAGACCTGGGACCAGCGGAAGAAGGATCAGATCGACCATGTGGCCGAGATGTCGGCCGGGGCCGTCCTGATCAAGGCCGCAGACCTCCTTCACAATCTGGGTTCGATGGTGTACGACCTGGATCGGGCGGTGGACCCGGCATTGGTGTGGGATCGGTTCAACGCTCCGCCTCAACGGCAACTGTGGTACTTCCGGACGCTGTTGGGGGCCCTCGGCGCCCGCCTGGGTGAGCATCATGCCCTATGCCTGGAGCTCGCCGACCTCATCGCCCGAATGACTGACCTTCAACCAGTTGCCTAGATGTGGTACCTCACGCCTTTGCACTTTTTCGTGATGACATTGGCCACGACAGTTGCCTTCGTTCTGATTTCCTTTTGGGTCGCCTTTGGTAAACAGTTGAGAGCCTATAACGTCGTACGTTGGTGGTGCCGCTTGCTGCACTTCATCACTCTGACGCGGTGCCGGGCTCAGGGTCTCGAGAACATTCCCAAGGGCCCCTATCTGATTATTTCCAACCACTCGAGCCACCTTGACGGTCCCGCTTTGATCGTCACCATGCCGGACCCGGTCTATTTTGTGATCAAAAAGGGCCTGGCTCTGATCCCGGTGTGGGGTTGGACGGCGACGCGGATCGGTTTCATTTCGGTCGATCGCTCCCGGTCGAAAGCGGCCCAGGAGACTCTCCGGTGCGCTGTCACCACGATTCGGGAGGGCCGGCACGTTCTGGTCTTTGCCGAGGGAACCCGGTCGCCGGACGATCGACTGCAAAAGTTCAAAAAGGGTGGATTTCACCTGGCGATCGAGGCCGGTGTACCGATTCTCCCGGTGGCCATAAACGGAAGTCGCCGTTTGCTGCCCAAAGGGGCTCCCGCCTCGAAATCCGGTACCGTCAGTGTCGTTGTCGGGACCCCGATCGAGACTGAGGGCCTGGCCAAAGAGGACCTGCCGGATGTGATGGCGCGGACTCGAGAGGCGATTCTCGCCGGGCGCCGGTTCGATCCCGATTTTATCGATGACGAGGATCCAGGATCTCACGACAATTGAACCTGCCTGCGCAGGGTTAACTGAAGACCACGGCCTTGAGGATCTCCCGGGAGGCCATTCGTTTGAGTGCGCTTTCAACGCCATCCAAGCCACAGCGTTCTTGGAGCAGGTGTTCCAGGCGGAGGTTGCCGCCGGCTAGCCGGTCCAGGGCGGCCTGGACGGTTGCCGGCCGGTGGTGGTAGACGCCTTTGACGGTGATCTCACTATAGTGAAGGCGGTGGGTGTTGAGTTCGGCAGTTGTTCCCGGTGCACAGCCGCCGAAAAGAACGACCTCGCCACCGGTGGCGACCGCCTCCATCGCGTTGGACCAGGCAGTCGGGAAGCCCGTGGCCTCGATCACCAGTTGAGCGCCCTGTTCACGTTCGGTTGCCGCCAGCAGCCTGTTGCCGTCCTCACGGTTACCCCAAACAAGTACGGTTCCTGCCGCACCGAGGCGTCGCCCGATATCGAGACGCTCGGGCACCAGGTCCCCGAGAATGACGTGGTGTCCCCTCAAGGCCAGCTCTGCGACGAACATCAGGCCGATGGGGCCGGCGCCGATAACGATGCATTCGGTCGGGTCCTCGAGGTCGCTGGCGGAGAGGCCGTGAAAGACGCAAGCCAGCGGCTCAGCCATCGCGGCCAAGGCAGGATCGAGGCCAGGCGGACGACTGTATGTGCTGCGACGAACGAAGGGCTCGGGTACCAGGAGATATTCCGCGAATGCCCCGTTGAGATAGAGAAGATGCGTACAGAGGTTTTCGCGTCCTGCCCGGCAGAAGCGGCACTGACCGCACGAGGCCGAGTTGGCCACGACCACGGCGTCGCCTTCCCGCCAGGTGGTGACTCTCGGTCCTACGGCGGCAAGGGTCCCGGTCATTTCGTGACCGAACGGACACGGGGTGGACAGCATTCTCGGATGGCCTCCCCGCTGGTAGACCTTGAGGTCGGTCCCGCATGTCGTGGCGGCTTCGATGCGCAGGAGAACTTCGCCGGCGCCAGGCCGGGGAACGGGCTCACGCCGCAACTCGACCTTTTCCGGACCGAGAAGATAGAGCACCTGGTTTGTCGTCATCTGGATGCCCCTTTCTCTGGTGGGCCGATCAGAATTTTGAGGGCTTGCCGTCGCCGGGCGAGGTCGACCGCGTCTTGCGCATGGTCGAGAGGAATGCGGTGGGTGATCAGAGGTCTGGGATCCAGCCTGCCGGAAAACAGAAGATTCGCCACTCGGTCCTGTTCCTTGAGGCTGCCGGAGTAGGTGGCAACCACCCGATGTTCGTTCTTGAACAGCGGGTTGAGTTCAAATCCCGCCGTCTCCCTTTCCGCAGCATGCGCAAAAAGGACCACGGTTCCCCCGGGCCGGAGAATCGCCAGGGTCGATCTCAGGACCCCCGAACCACCGACGGTGTCGAAAACTGCATCGGCTCCGAGGTTCCCTGTCACGGATTTGACGGTGGCCTCGAGTTGATCGGGAGCACAACTTCTCGTCGCTCCCAGATCCTCTGCCAGAGTCTGTCGCTCCTCGATCGGGTCGGTGATGATGATCCTGAGGTTGGGATGGACTGCCCGTAGGACTACGAGGTGTAGGAGTCCCATACTGCCGGCGCCGACGATGACCGCGCAGCCTTCGGGGTCTCGGATGTCGGCCTTGTCGACTCCTCGAAGGACACAGGCGGCAGGTTCCAGAAAGGCCGCCGACTCGTCGGGGACCTGGTCGGGAATGATGCGTGCCGCTTGGCTGACGAGCCGCTCCCGGAGGAGGACGAACTCCGAAAATCCTCCGGGCGACATCAGATTCTCTTTGAATACGGGACACAGGGTTCGGCTGCCTCGGCGGCACAAGGCGCACCGGCCGCACGCGACGTGGTGGGGTGCTACGACGCGGACTCCCGGCTTGAGAGCGGTAACGCCGTCTCCCGCCTCGTGAACGATTCCGACCACCTCATGCCCGAGGACGGTGCCGGTGATTTGGGGCCGGTTGTCCAACTTAAAGAGATCCGTGCCGCAAAATCCGCACCACGTCAGTTTCAGGACTACCTCTCCGGGGCCCGGAGTCGGGACTGGTCTATGTTCGACGTTGAGATTGCCGTCGGCGGTACAGGCAGCAACACGCATGTGGGGGGAAGACTTATCCATCGGTGGCCGAGAATATCAGGTCTATCAACAGCTCTCAGCTTTCAGCTCTCAGCTCTCAGCACGAACGCGGACATTTGGGTCTTGTTTCTGACGTGAAGATCGTCTGGGGGAGTCCGGGGCAAACGGGAGGGGAAATCGCCTTGCCTCTCGGAAATTACCGCTTTTGGTGGCCGAACTGACAGCTGACAGCTGATAGCTGATAGCTCTATTCTACATCCCGTCGACCATCATGCCGCGCTCTTCGTATCTCTGAACGATCTCGGGGTTGATGGTCCTGACTTTGTCGATCAGTGCGTGGCTTTGAGCTTCATGTCCCGCTTTTCGCAGGACTGTGGCGAGGGCCAGCCTGTTCGACAGCTTGAGGATGCCGATCGGGGCGTTGATGTAGCTCAGTTGCTCGTCGGCAAGCTTCAATTCCCGGATTCCGCCCTCGAAGTCACCCTGAAGGGACAGGCGAACGCCGGTCATGTGGTGGGACATCGGCTTGAGCAGGTCTCTGAAGTTCGGTGGCTTTTCCTCATCGTTCTTTTTGATCAGCTCATTGACCTTGGTCTCGATCTCCAAGGCCGTGTCCCATCGTTCCAGGCGGCAGACCGCGTGGTGGACATGGATTGTGACGCCGATGTCGGAGATCTTCTCCGGAGGGCAGTCGCCCTCGGCAAGATTGAGGACCTCGCCCCACTCTCGGTCAGTCGCCAGATGCCAGAAATTGATGGCACACCGGAAGCGGTGAGCCATTTCATCGGAATACTCCTTCGTTTGGATGGCGCGCTCAATTTCCAGCGAGGCTCCGTCCCAGTCTTCTTTCAGGGCATCGACAATTGCAAGGTGCTCGAAGGCAGCGACGAAATCCGGCTTCTGGACCAGGGCTTGCTCGAAACTGTCCCT
>DAOWGJ010000154.1 GCA_030637505.1 Holophagae bacterium | reverse complement strand
CGATCGCCGACCACCCTCTTCCTCGGCTTCATCGTCGATCTCAGCCAACGCCTCACCCGCCGTCTGCCCCACAATCCCCTCGAGAATCGTTACCATCTCGGCCCTCTTTGAATCACCCTCGGCCGCGGGCATCCTGCCGTCCGCAGCGCCGTACCGCTCCAGCACCTGATCGACGGCCGCCTGAAGTTGATCGAATGGACCGGGACCCGCCCCTTCGATCGAATCCCTCTCGATACTCAAGCGCCCATCACCAAGCAGCCGCTGCAAGATGCGATCCCATAACAGATTCTCACCATCGCCCTCCCCGGGGGCATCGAGAGTCTCCGTCGCCAGCAGGCCGGCGAAATCGACGGCCTCAACGGCAATGTGCCGGACCCCCAGTTGCTCCAACTCGACCCCCAGACTGTGGTCGGAAGCTCGAACCTCACCCCGCGGCAGAAGGCCCAAGAGATGCTCGAGTTCGTCGCTCTCCACACCTTCCGAAAAGCGAAGTACGGCGACCTCCAGGAGGTAAAGGGCGGCCGCAAGCCTTTTGGCCGGCAGCGATTTCAGCTTGTCATCGGGGCCGAGAAGCGAATCTCTGCTGACTCCCAGGGCCAGACTCCCGGTCGGAGCGACCAGTCCGGCCAAAACTGCATGGGCTCGACCGAGGGCTTGCCGCCGTTCCGGGTGACCGGGCTGGTAGATGGCGAGCTTCTGCCACGCCAATGCCAGTTCCTTGACGAAAGAGTTCAGGGAGACGACCACTTCGTTCTGCGGCATGGCACTACTGTAACCTAATCCGACGGTGCCGTAACCAGTTTGTTCCGGCGCCGTCGGGTTGCTGTCAGCGCACCTGCCTTTCGGTTTTTCTTCGCTTTTCGAAGGAACCCATGGGTATGATTCCCGCGACTTGACTCTCAGGCGTTCAAGCGCCACCCTGTGCTCTCGGAGGAAACGATGTCAGCTGACGACCAAAAGGTCATCTTTTCAATGGTACGGGTATCCAAGACCCACGGAAAAAAAACAGTCTTGCGAGACATCTCGCTGGGATTTTTCTACGGCGCCAAGATCGGAGTCCTGGGTCTCAACGGGTCCGGCAAGAGCACCCTGTTGAAGATCATGGCCGATGCCGAAGAACCCTCGGACGGCCAGGTCGTCCGTTCGCCCGGCTATTCGGTCGGCATGCTCGAACAGGAACCGACGATGACGGCGGGCAAGACGGTCCTGGAAGTGGTCGAGGAAGGTGCAGCCGATTCCAAGGCCCTCTTGGACGAGTTCGACCAACTTGCCGAAAAATTTGCCGAGCCGATGGACGACGATGAGATGCAGCGGGTCCTCGACCTGCAGGCCAATGTCCAGGACAAGATTGAGGCCGCAGGCGCCTGGGAACTGGATTCCCGCCTCGAACTGGCGATGGACGCCCTCAGGTGCCCGCCCAGCGACACCGTGGTCGATCACCTTTCCGGGGGTGAGCTGCGCCGGGTCGCTCTGTGCAGGCTTTTGATCCAGCAACCGGATATTCTGCTCCTCGACGAGCCGACCAACCACCTCGATGCCGAGTCCGTCGGCTGGCTGGAACGCCACCTCAAGGATTATCCCGGGACCGTCATCGCCGTCACCCACGACCGCTACTTCCTGGACAACGTTGCGGGGTGGATCCTCGAACTGGATCGCGGCCACGGGATCCCCTGGAAGGGCAACTACTCCTCATGGCTGGAGCAGAAGGAAGAGCGGCTCCGTCAGGAAGAACGCTCCGAGGGCCGGCGTCAGAAAACGCTGGAAAGAGAACTGGAGTGGATCCGGATGGCGCCCCGGGCCCGCCACGCCAAGGGCAAGGCGCGCCTGAACGCCTATCAGGACCTCCTGTCCCAGGAACCGGAGAAAATGGTCCGGGACCTGGAGATCTGGATTCCCCCGGGCCCACGTCTGGGTGATGTCGTCATCGAGGGCGACGGTCTGAGCAAGGCATACGGGGACAAGCTGCTTTTCGGGGACTTGACGTTCTCGATCCCACCCGGGGCCATCGTCGGCATTGTCGGAGGCAACGGGGTCGGCAAGACGACGCTGTTTGAGATGATCACTGACCAGGTCGAAGCGGATTCCGGCACCCTGCGACTGGGGGACACCGTCAAACTGGGCTACGTCGACCAGAAAAGATCAACCCTCGATCCGGAAAAATCTGTCTGGAAAGTGATTTCCGAGGGCTCGGACTCCATCTGGCTGGGCCGCGTCGAGGTCAACTCCCGAGCCTACGTCGGACGCTTCAACTTCACAGGCTCAGACCAGCAGAAACCGGTCGGCCTGCTGTCGGGCGGCGAACGCAACCGCGTGCATTTGGCATGCATGCTCAAAGAAGGCGCCAACGTGCTCCTGCTGGACGAACCGACCAACGATCTGGACGTCAATACCCTGAGAGCCCTCGAAGAGGCGATCCTGGCCTTTGCCGGATGCGTCCTGGTGATCTCCCATGATCGGTGGTTCCTCGATCGGGTGGCCACGCACATCCTGGCATTCGAGAGTGACTCCCACGTCGAATGGTTCCCCGGACCCTACTCCGACTACCTCGCCGACCGCCGCAAGCGTCTGGGCGACAAGGCAGATCGGCCGCACCGGGTAACGTACCGGAAATTGACGCGGGCGTAGGGTGAAAGCTGTCAGCTCTCAGCCGTCCGCTCTCAGCTCTCCGCTCCTCGGCGTTACCGCTAGTGTAGTAGGCCTGAAGTTCGTTCCATTAGCTGG
>DAOWGJ010000339.1 GCA_030637505.1 Holophagae bacterium | reverse complement strand
TCGACGGTGCCGTCCGGTCCCGATGCGATTTCGACGGAGCGGTAACCGGCAAAGGCGGCGGTGGCGGGATTCGTGCCGTGGGCGGAGTCCGGAACCAGGATGATCTCTCGGTGTTCTCCCCGGGCCTTGAGGGCCTTGCGGATCATCAGGATCCCGGCCAGTTCTCCATGGGCGCCGGCCGCCGGTTGCAAGGTGACGCCGGGCATGCCGGTGATGGTCTTGAGGGTCTCCTCAAGTTCCCACATTACCTGCAAAACGCCCTGGACCTGGTGGTCGGGTTGCAGGGGGTGGGCGGCGTTGAAGGCCGAAAGTCCGGCAACGGCCTCGTTGATGCGGGGGTTGTACTTCATCGTGCAGGAACCCAGGGGGTAGAGACCTTCGTCCACCGCGTAGTTGAGTTGACTCAGGCGATGGAAGTGGGTGACGAGGTCCATTTCCCCGATGTCGGGCCACAAGGGTTGGCCGTCCAGCAGGGCTTCGGCCGGCAGGACGGAAGCGGGCTGGGTCGAAGGGCCGTCGAATGTCGGCAGGAGGATCCCCTGGCGGCGCCGGCGCTTGGGGTTGCGTTCGAAAAAAAGCGGTTCATCTCGGAGGGAGCGGCGCTTCATGATGCGCCCCTCAGGACCTCGATCAGGGCATCGAGGTCGGCGCTGGAGTTGTGTTCGGTCACGGCGATCAGCAGTCCGTCCGGCCACGTGCTGCTCCAGCGGGCGACGGGAACCCCGGCCAATACGCCGGCCTCCGCAGCTTTGCGGGCGGCTTCCGCCCCACCGATGGGACCTTGGACCAGGAATTCGTTGAAGAAGGGAGAATCGGGAAAGGCCGGGCGCCACCCTGTGTTTTGATCGACAAATCGGCGAGCCAATTCGTGGGCACGGGTGAGATTGTCTTCGGCAAGACGCCTCAAGCCGGCGCCGCCGATGGCTTCGAGCCACACAGTGGCGGCCAGGGCCATCAAGCCCTGGTTGGTGCAAATGTTGGAGGTCGCCTTGGAGCGCCGGATGTGCTGTTCCCTGGTTGAAAGAGTCAGGCAGAAGGCGCGATCGCCCTCGCTGTCGAGGGTCTCGCCGCAAAGGCGGCCGGGCATCTGCCGGATGGTCTTCTCCCTGCAGGTGAAAAAGCCGAGATGGGGGCCGCCGTAGCCGGGTGCAACGCCGAAGCTCTGGGCCTCGCCACAGACGACGTCGAAGTTGAAGTGGCCCCCAGCTTTGAGCAGGGCCATCGACAGGGCCTCGGTGACGACGTGAATCGCCAGAGCACCGGCTCTGTGCGCGATCTGAGAGACCAACCCGAGGTCTTCGACCACACCCAGGAAATTGGGAGACTGCACGGCCACACAGCAGGTATCGTCGGAGATAGCTGCATCAAGGGCCTCGATGTCCAGCCGCCCATCGTCGCCTGCGGCCACGGTGACAATTTCCAGTCCGGTGGGGTCGGCGTAGGTGTCCAGGACCGACCGATAGATCGGATGCACGGTGTCGGCGATGACGACCCTCGGTCTCTTCAATCGCAGGACCCGAAAGGCAAAGAGCACCGCTTCAACCAGGGCAGTTGCCCCGTCGTAGAGGGAGGCGTTGGACACCTCCATGCCGGTCAAGCGCGTCATCAGCGTTTGGAACTCAAACAGGGCCTGGAGCGTGCCCTGGGAAATCTCGGGCTGGTAGGGGGTGTAGGAGGTGAAGAACTCGGCGCGGGAAAGGACAGCGTCGACGACGGCGGGACGGATGTGGTTGTAGACACCCGCACCGAGAAAGGAGGGCGTCCTGGCTGCGGTCGTATTGTTCAGTCCCAGATCGAAGAACGCCTTTCGAAGAGCCGTCTCGTCCTGGGCGGGCGGCAGTACAAGGCGGTCAATGCAGACGGCCTCCGGGAGGCGCGCGAACAGCTGATCGATCCCCTCAAGGCCCAATTCGTGCAACAGGTCCTGGCGGTCCTCAGAACCGGCGCCGATCCACGGGTGCATCAGTGCTGCTCCGCCTCGATCAGGGTGGCGTAGGCTTCGGTGTCCAACAAGTCCATGCCTTCAACCGAGCCTTTGATCTTGACCAGCCAGCCTTCGTCGAAGGGTGATTGGTTGACCAGGTCGGGGTTGTCCTCAAGCGCCTCGTTGGCCTCGATGACCTCGCCGGAAATTGGTGCGAGCATTTCGGATACGGCCTTGACCGATTCCAGGGTTCCCATTTCCTCACCGGCTTCGACGGTGTCGCCGGCGGCCGGCAGTTCGACGAAGACCACTTCGCCCAACTGGTCCTGGGCGTAGTGCGTGATGCCGATGACGACGCTGTCGCCCTCGACGCGAATCCACTCGTGACTCGTGGTATACAGCAGGTTTTGTGGAATGGACATGGTGACTCCTTATTCGGCCGTCGAGGCCGATCCGTTTTTCTTCTTGCGAGAGTAAAAGGGCAATTCAATGACGCGGGCGCGAAGCCTGCGGGAGCGAATCTGGACGAAGAACTCCGACCCGATCTCGGTGTGATCGGCGGGAAGGTAGGCCATCCCAAGGGCTTTGCCGAAGGTTGGTGATTGTGTTCCCGAGGTGACCGAACCGGCCGGATCCTCCTCGGTCTCGCTCAGAAAGACCTCGTGATCATGGCGTGCGATACCGCGGTCGATCATTTCGAATCCGACCAGCCGCCGTTCGATACCGTTCTCCGTTTGGTTTTCCAGGACGTCCCGCCCGATGAAGTCGCCCTTGGCCAGCTTGACGATCCATCCAAGGCCTGCCTCCAACGGCGTGGTCTCGGCGTCGATCTCCTGACCGTAGAGACACATGCCCGCTTCGAAGCGCAGTGTGTCGCGGGCGCCGAGACCGGCGGGAATCAATCCCTTGGGTTTGCCTTCCGCCAGGAGAGCCCGCCAGACAATCGGTGCATCCTCGGGGGCGGTATAGAGTTCAAAACCGTCCTCGCCGGTGTAACCCGTTCGGGCGATCAGGGCCGGTACGCCTGCAACCTTCCCCCATACGAATCGGAAATAGCGGATTGCGCCAAGATCGGTCTCGGTCAAGGCCTGGACGATCTCGGGCGCGAGTGGTCCCTGGATCGCCATTTGGGCCCATTGATCGGAGCGGTCCTCGACCACCACTCCCTCGGTGCCCTCTGCAAGGTCATGAAGGTATGCAACGTCCTTGTGCCGGTTGGCGGCGTTGACCACCAGCAGGAATTCACTCTCGTTCATCCGGTGCACCAATACGTCGTCGACGAAGGTGCCTTGCGGGTACATCAGTCCGGTGTATTGGGCGCGCCCAACGGTCAGCTTCGAATGGTCGTTGCAGGAGACACTCTGCACGAACTCGAATGCCTTCGGACCGGTGATGAAGACCTCTCCCATGTGGGAGACGTCGAAGAGTCCCGCAGCAGTCCTGACAGCTGTGTGTTCCTCGGCCAAAGTGGTGTACTGGACCGGAAGTGAATATCCGGCGAATGGGACCATCCGCCCTCCGGCGGCAATATGTTCTTCGTAAAGAGGTGTCTTTTGAAGCGTTTCGGTGTCCGTCATCCGGACCTCCTTTGAATCCCTGGTCCCCGGCCGGGAATGTCTCCAACCGGTGGCGGCGTCAGGGAGATCGATGCGCTGCCGTGTTCCTACGGGCCCGTCGTGAGCCGGTCGGAAGGGTACCATCAGAAGGGTTGGGAGAAAAGGGCCTTAACCCGAGCCCGTGCCCGTGCCCGTTGTCGTTACCGCCGTAGTTCGTCACGGCCCTTGGATGCTGGACCAAAACACACACGCCATTGAATATCCGGGCCGAGCATTCGCCAATGATGTTAGGTTCTTAGAGTTAAACCCGAAGAAAGTCGGTAACGGTAACGGTAACGGGCTCGGGCTCGGGAAAACCCCACGGTGTGCGATCACCGGCAAACCCCTCAACTACAGCCATTTGTATAACGTCGGCTTGGTTTTTGCCTCATTTTTCCGAAGTTCCTGGAGCGGGAATTACTAGCGCAGTCTTGAGGGCAAGGGGTCGAAATCCGAGTGGGGTGCGTATCGGCCGGCGATAAGCATCGCCTCGTGGCCTATCCACTGGTGGTCGAGGATATGAATTCTCGGATCGACCGGCACGGGGTCCTTCTCACCATCCCGAAGGGCGCGGACTTCGTAGTGGAGGTGGGGCGACGTCGACCAGCCTGAGTTGCCGACTGTGCCGATGGTCTGGCCTCGTTTTACGTCATGGCCGCGCTTGACCGAAATGTCATGGAGGTGGGCATAAATCGTCAGGAAGCTGTCCTCGTGGCGAATGACCACGGCATTGCCGTAACGCCACCAGCGCGCGTTTCGGCGCAGGGGAAAGCGTCCGGCAAAGATGACACGTCCGTCCCCGGTCGCCATAACGGGTGTGCCCTCTCGTGCCGCCAGGTCCAGGCCGGCATGGAAATCACGGGTGTTGGTGAACGGGGACGTCCGTTCCCCGAACGGGGAGGTCAGGACGAATTCCCCGGCAGTGATGGGACAGATCGACGGCACGGTCAGAACCAGGGACTGGTGTTCCCGGGCAAATGCGGTCAACTCATCGGCCAGCGTCAACAGTGCGCTTGATTCGGTGGACAGCGCGACGCCGCGGTTCAGTGCCTCGCGAGCTGTGTGGTGCCGGATTTCGAAAGGCGGCGGCACCGGCGTGCCACCCAACCCCGTGTCGTCTTGGGCGGTACCGAGGACCAACGAGATTTGACGTTGGCGTGCGCGAGCTCGCTCGGTCCGTCTTTCCAAAACCTCAAATGCGGCTGTCCGGTGGGACAAGACCTCGTGATGCAGGCGGTTGATATGGGCCAACCGGGTTTGGTGGGACGTCAACAACAGGCCCTGGAGGCCCAGAGGAGCCAGAGCCAGACCGGCGACCACTATGATTGTAAGAAGGGCTGCAGCCACTGCGATCCAGCGTGCGCCGGCCCGCGACAAGAAGAAATAGCGGACTGGTTTACGAATGTCGGCGGGGTGAAACTGGATCTCGAACATCAGCGGCTGAATGGAACTCTATCATGAAGAGAGGCTGGGAGGCTGGGAAGCGAGAAAGCTAGTGTAGTGCGCCTGAAGTTCGTTCCATTAGCTGGCGAGTCATCCGCGCCGCTGACGAGGCGCGACAACGCAGTCGTAGCTGGGCTACTTCAAGGAGGAGCAACGAAGCCAGCGGTGTGGAGGGCCGTCAGGAGATG
>DAOWGJ010000274.1 GCA_030637505.1 Holophagae bacterium | reverse complement strand
CGCGTCTTGGCCACTCATGGAGCTCGAGCGCTCCGGACTTGGGTGGCCTGGAACAATGGTGTGACCAAAAACAAACCTGAGAATGCCGACCTCTTGATTTTCATCGTCGGGCTGGACAAACTCGAGGAGGCGACCGTGGCTCTGGGCAACGAGGTCGTTGCCGGCGTTCTCAGTGAGTTTGCCGATGTCCTGCGTGCCTCCTCCCGTTCGACCGATGTGCTGGCACGGTGGGGCGAAAGTGAGTTCATGGTGGTTCGTTCCGGGGCCGACCGTTCGTCAGAGAGAGAACTGGCTGAGCGCCTCCGGGAGAGCCTCGCCTCGCACGTTTTCCGGCCGAGCGGTGATCTGGAGCTCTCGACGACTTGTTCGATCGGTTTTGCCGGCCATCCGCTGCTGACTCATGCTCCCGAAGCACTGGGCTGGGAGGATGTCGTTGCGCTGGCTGAGGCGGCCCTGGGCGCAGCCCGGAGAACTGGACGGAATTCCTGGGTAGGTTTGGTGGGCGACGCCTCAACCCCGAGCGAGGGTCTGCCGGAGTTGCTCATCGACGGGCCGGCGGCTTTAATCGCCAAAGAGCGTCTTCGGGTGGTGACCTCGTTTGACGAGGTGACGACCGTGCGGTGGGATGGTGAGTAAGGTCAGAAACTGGAAACTCGAAACTGGAAACTGGAAACACGACGCCGGATTTTCGTGATGTGGTCGCGAATTGACAGCTGATGGCTTAATCTTAAGCAATAGCCACAAGAAAAGTAGCCACAAAAAGGCACGGAAAAGCACAATAAAAGATCGACATTCAGCTGTTCTTGCATCGGTTAGAGAATTCGACTAATCAGCACCTTGCCCGACACCGCCGGAGGGCCGAAATCGAGTGTCCAGTTTCTAGTTTCCAGTTTCCAAATCCCTCGTGCTACCATCTCCCGATGGCGGGCCATCGCGGAGTGTTGTTCATCGTTTCGTCTCCCTCGGGAGGCGGCAAAACGACGTTGATCAAGGCGGCGATGGCCGAGCTGGCGGGCAGGGGCATCAAGAGCCATTTTTCGGTGTCCCACACGACGAGGACGGCCCGCCCCTCAGAGACGGACGGCGTGGATTACCACTTTGCCTCCCGGGAGTCCTTCGAGAATATGGTTGCCGCAGGCGAATTTCTCGAGTGGGCCGAGTACGCGGGTAACCTTTACGGCACCGCCCGAGCGGAGGTCGAAGGGCGACTGTCGATGGGGACCGACGTCTTTCTCGACATTGAGGTCCAGGGTGCCAACCAGGTGAAGACCTTGGTGCCGGAGGTTGTCAAGGTCTTCATTTATCCACCTTCGTACGATGTGCTCAAGCACCGTTTGACCCAGCGAGGCCAGGATGCCACGGAGGCGATTCGGCAGCGCCTTCAGTGGGCTTCGAGGGAGTTTGGAGTCGCGGGAGAATTTGATTATGCTATTATCAACGACCGCTTGGATGATGCAGTCAAGGTCTTGACCGGCATTTGCCTGGCAGAACATCACAGATCGAAGCGAATGAAGCCCCGCCTGGACGGCATTCGGGAGGGGTTTCAGCAACATCTTGAAGAGGACTATTCCCAATGATGCAGTTGCCTGAGAATTTCGACTCTATCTTCCGGTACATTGAGGTCGTGTCCCAACGTGCCGAACAGATCATCAGAGGTGCGCGGCCTCGGACCGACGTGCGAGCGGCCAAACCGACTCTGCAGGCTCGCGACGACGTTGATGGGGGCACCGTAGACTGGCGGGTCCTGACCCAGGAAGAGTTGGACGCTCAGCGTCAGGCGATGGTCGAGCAGTTCCGGGCCGAGATGGAAAGCGTTGAAGAAGCGGCGGCCGAAGGTAGCCCAACGCGCGATGTCCTTCCAACCTCGGGGGGCGCGGATAAGGGTCCCGATGCCGGTGTCGTTGAGCCGCCAGGAGAGCCCGATGACGAGTTGCAGCGACTGCAGCGGCTCTTGGGTATGGCCGGCGCGACGGTTTCCGACATCCCGGAGGAGAGCGCCATTGAGGATGCGGGGCCGGCCGAAGAGGCTTCCGCAGGAGACGCCGGCGAGGTGGAATCGACGCCCGAGTCTGACGGCTCTGCCGACGACGGGGTGGATGAGAAGGACTGACCTCCTTCGCTATCGCCGGGACCTCGGGTGGACCGACTGCCCTGACCTCCCGGATGGCCTTTGTTCGTGGACCGGATCCGCGCCCGACACACTCGAAGGACTGGCTGATCACCTCGAGGACTGCACCCGGTGTCCTCTGTCCGAGCGACGAAAGAACGTCGTGTTCGGCGAGGGGTCTTCAAGGGCGCGCCTGCTTTTTGTCGGCGAGGGTCCGGGGGCCGAGGAGGATCGCAGCGGAAGGCCCTTTGTCGGTCAGGCGGGACGTCTGCTTGACGGGATGATCGCCGCCCTCGGCCTCGAGCGGCGGCAGGTCTATATCGCCAACGTCGTCAAATGCCGGCCGCCCCGGAACAGGGATCCTCAGCCCGATGAGATGGCTGTTTGCTCGTCATTCCTCCACCGTCAGATCGACCTGATTCGCCCCGATGTGATTATTGCCCTTGGACGGATTGCCGCGCGCCACCTGACGGGATCGGACAAAACGATGGGTTCGCTCCGTGGGCGGTGGGGCCAATTCCGGGGCATCGCCCTGATGTCAACCTATCATCCCGCCTATCTCCTTCGAAGTCCCCTGGAAAAGCGCAAAGTCTGGGACGACCTCAAGATGGTTGTGGAGAAGCTCCGAGACAATTGACGGGGGCCGTCGACCGCGGCAGCGTCTGAATAGCCGATGCCGGCGTACAAATCAGCGGGCGCCCGACCCTTCAAATCGGCGCGTGCCGGGTATGGCATTCTCCACCGGGCAGACCCTCAAAAAACGAAGCCGCTGCGGTGAATGCCTTACCGGGCAACGCCCGGGGAGCGCGCCGGCAATCGAATCTCGGCTGAGGGCAGTAGGCCGCCGAGGTCTTTTCCTCAAGGGGCGGTCCCCCTCCCAACCTACACAGTGTCGCCCCTTGAGGAAAAGCACCGAGCGGGGGTGCGAAGCGGCCCCGAAGGCCGGGGTTGGATAAATAGGGGCCGGGACCACAGGCCAGGGACCTCGTCCGCGGCGGCGACAGTGGACTGCGCCGGCAAAGGCGACAAGGGCCTCGTCTGGGGCCTGGACCGCGACCGCTCTCTCTTCGATCGGGTCCCCAGCCCATTCCGCCGGTGGCGGAATGGGTCCCTAGCCCACGCTGGCCGCTTCGCGTCCTCACGGCTTCGCCGTGATCGCCCTACGGGGGATGCGCGATGTCCCTACTTCGCTCTCTCCAAATACCTCAAGAAATCACCCTTGGTTCCCAGCAGCAAGACGGTATCCTCGTCCATCGTCGATTCGTAGACCTCCATGGTCTTGATGAATCGGTAGAATTCCGGATCCTTGTTGTAGGCCTTGGCATAGATATCCGCCGCTTCGGCATCGGATTTGCCGCGGATTTCCTGCGACTGCCGGTAGGCATCGGATGTGATCGATTTGAGTTCGCGCTCCTTGTTGCCGATAATGCGGGCGGCTTCGCCGGCGCCCTCGGAGCGGAACTGCTCCGCCATCCGTTTGCGCTCGGAGATCATGCGCTCGTAAACCTTGGGGCGATCGACCTCGGCGTAATTCGTGCGCTTGAACCGAAAGTCCAGGATTTCGATGCCGAGGTCGGCAACCCGAACGGTTGCGTTTCGAAGGACCTCGGCTTCCAAAGTCGCCCGACCAAATTCGATCGTTTTCGGCGCCTCGATATTCTGGGCAACGTCCGAAGCCTGGACAAAACCTCTATTGGTGCTTCGGACCGCCTCGATCAGATCGTGTTTGGCGATCGTATTGCGGGTTTCACCGTCCAGAATGTCGTCCAAACGGGATTGTGCGCCGTACTCGTTGTTCAGGCGCTTGAAAAACAACAGAGGATCGGCGATCCGCCAGCGTGCATAGGTGTCGACGAAAAAGAACCTCTTGTCCGCCGTCGGGACCTCGTTGGGTTCGCCATCCCATTCCAAGAAACGCTTGTCGAAGAAGTTGGCTTTCTGCATGAAGGGTATCTTCATCTTGAGCCCTGCAGTTGTGATGCTCTCGCCGACAGGTTTACCGAATTGGGTGATGACCACCTGCTCGGTCTCGTCGACGATGAAGAATGCGCCTCCGGCGGTCAAAACGGCCAGGAGGATCAATATTGCAATCGCGATCAGTGCGGTCTGTTTCATGGCTTCACCTCCTTGCCCAGTGACATCAGTGGGAGGACACCCTCCAGGTTGTCATCCAGCAGGACCTTTTTTCCGATCTTGGGGTAGATCTTCGCCATGGTTTCGAGGTACATGCGGCGTCTGGTGACGTCCGGTGCGCGGCGGTAGGCCTGTAACAGCTGATCAAAGAGGGAAGCATCACCCTTGGCCCGGTTGGTCCGGTCAATCGCGTAGCCTTCGGCCTGTTCGATCATGCGCAGGGCTTCGCCGCGGGCCCGTGGAATGACACGGTTATAGTCGGCCCGTGCGTCGTTGATCGCCCGTTCCCGCTCCTGCTCGGCCTGATT
>DAOWGJ010000404.1 GCA_030637505.1 Holophagae bacterium | reverse complement strand
GTTGTTGTTGTGGATGGTGCCCCAGCCGACATGATAAGCGTCCTGCCCTGCCATCAATCGCAGGTCAACCCGGCCGGGACCGTACGCGTTTTGTGCGGACACGAAGCCCGCCACCATCAAAAGAACTGAAATCAGGCACAACAATCTCCGCATGACATCCTCCCCTGCGGTTTTGGTCTCCCGCGGAGCAACCTCCTGCCACCGACAGAAAAGCCGTCTGCCGCGGGACACCGTTGTTCATTTGAACTTCGTGTGTCCTCCTAGCGCACGAATCGTGCCAACCACCGCATCTGCAGGGAAAAATTCCAAAAAGAATCTATAACCTATTATGTTACAATGATTTACAACTCAATACTGAATTGTGACGGACGTCACAAACCTGAAGAGTCGATCAACTGTGGTTTTTGACACCTGTGCCATGGCACAGTATTATTGACACACGTTGTGCCATGGCACATGATCGAGGGCAGAAAATAAACCATCTCAATAAACACCGCCCAGATCCTCAATAAACCGGTATATACCTGGCCCCTGCGTTCAATTGCCCTTGAGTGCTTCAGCTTTCGGAGGAGATCTCGTCCAGTCTCCGGTACAGCGTCCGCCGGCTGATCCCCAGCAGGCGTGCAGCCTCGGATTTGTTCTGACCGGCACGCTCCAGCGCATCAAAGATCGCCTGGGCATCCCTGTCTTCCGGCTTGAGGGAGCGTCCCCGTCCGTTCAGAAAGTCACCCGGCAGGTCTACGGTCCCAATGATGTTCCGCCGACCCAGAGCGAAGGCGTGCTCCATGGTGTTTTCCAACTGCCGGACGTTGCCCGGCCAGGGATGCGCCATGAACAGATCCATCACAGCGTCGCTGACACCCTCAACCGTCCTGGAGAACTTGTCGTTCATCTTGTCCAGAAAGTGTCTGACCAGCAAGGGAATGTCCTCTTTGCGTTCCCGAAGGGGCGGCAGGGGAATCTCGACGACCTTGAGCCGGAAATACAGATCTTCCCGGAAACCGCCGCTTTTCATCTGTTTCTCAAGATCGCGGTTGGTCGCCGCGACGATCCGCACGTCAACCTTGATCGGCATGCTCTCCCCGACCCGTTCAAACTCCATGGTCTCCAGAACCCTGAGAAAGCGCACCTGCATCCGGGGGGACATCTCACCGATCTCGTCGAGGAACAGGGTGCCGCCGTCGGCCCGTTGAAACCTGCCGATCTTGTCCTTGTGCGCCCCTGTGAACGCTCCTTTGACGTGACCGAAGAGTTCGCTCTCCAGAAGTTCCTCCGACAAGGCGCCACAGTTGACCTTGACCAGATTGGCATTTCGGCGACTGCCTACTGAGTGCAGGGCGTCGGCCACTACCTCCTTGCCGGTGCCGCTTTCTCCCGTCACCAGGACCGAAGTCTGAACATCTGCGAGTGCGTCGACCATTGCCAAGACCCTTCGCATTCCAGGACTTTGGCCGATGACCCGACTGAATTTCCGAGTCGCCGCCAGGCATTTTTTCAGTTCGAGCAACGGCGTCTCGTCTCTGATCACCATGACGCCCCCGATCGCTGTTCCGTCACGCTTCAACAGTGGCGTTGCTGTGACGCAGACGACCTGATCGGGATGTTTACTCGAGGCGCACCCGACGTTGGAAAGGCGGATCACCTCGCCGGTGGCCACGGTTTCCTTGAGAGCCTTGAGACAGGCGCCTGAGCACTGGAAGGTGATGCCCATGACCGGGGCGCCCTTTGCGGTGTCCCGTCGAACACCACACAGCGTGCCGACCGCCGAGTTGAGTTCGGTCACGACCAGGTCCTTGTCGACCGTGACGATGGCGTCCTCCACGCTGTTGAAGATCGCTTCCAGATTGAGTCGATAGGCCTCTTTATCGGCTATCAACCTCTTGTGCTCCAGAGCCTTGCCGGCCACTCGAAGAAGCGTTTCCTGGCGAACGGGCTTGACGATGTAGTCCAGCGCTCCGAGTCTCAGAGCAGTTGAGGCCGTCCCGACCGTCGGGGCGCCGGTGATGATGATGACTTCGGTCTCCGGGGCCATTTCCTTGATCTTGGACAACAGGTCGAGTCCGGTTTTCCCGCCGAGGATGATGTCTACGAAGACCAGGTCGAATTTGCTCGCCTCCAGGAGCTTGATCGCCCCCTGGTAGTCCTCCGCGGTCGAGGCCGCATATCCTTCGTCGACGAGAAAATTGCTGAAGGTGAAGCGGATGCTCTCCTCGTCGTCGACGACCAGCATCCTGGAACCGGCCAACTCGGTATTGTGGGCGGTCACGAAACCACCGCCGGCAAATCGATGCTGACCGTGGTGAACTGGCCTGGGAGGCTCTCGATCTTGAGGTCGCCACCGTGGGATCGAACGATGTCCTGGCTGATGCTCAGACCCAGGCCGGTCCCCTCCCCCTTGGGTTTGGTCGAGAAGAACGGGTTGACGATCTTGTCGACAATCTCAGGCGAAATACCATCACCCGAGTCCCGGAAGGAAATCTGGACCACGCAATCCCCATTCCTGCCGCGAGTCGAAGCCTGTATCTCAAGCCTCTTTTCCCCCTCACAACCCGGAGACCTCTGATTCAGTGCATACCTGGCATTATTCAGGATGTTCATGAAGACCTGCTGGATTTCCTGGGGAACGCAGAGGACCGGCGGGAGGTCTTTCGGGACCTCGACCTCCAGGGTGATCGAGTCCTTGCGGATCTGGGTTCCTACCAGGGTCAGGCTTTCGGAGAGAATCTCTTCGATCGAGGTCGGCACCTTGATTTCGGATCCTCTCCGGGCAAACGACAGCAGGCTGGCGACGATCCGGGCGACCCGGTTCCCCTCTCCGACGATCCTCGATCCCAAATCGTGAGCCTCTGAAGGAACCCCGTGTTGGTTGACCAGCATCTGGGCGTAATTGATGATGCCGTTGATCGGATTGTTGATCTCGTGGGCCACGCCCGCCGCGAGTTCTCCGACCCCGGCGAGCTGTTCCGAGCGAATGGCCGCCGCTCGCGAAGCCTTGACGTCCGTAATGTCACGCAAGTAAACGACGACCTTTTCCTCGGAACCGGTATCGCTGAACGGAGTATAGGTGTGTTCAAAGGTGCGCCCGTCCGCCACCTCGAACTCGCACCTTTGAAGTTGTCCGGTCTTGATCGCCCTGTGCATGTAACACGGGGAACACGCTTTCGTCACACCCTTGAAGGCCTGGTAGCACGGCAATCCCGTACAGTCTCCCAGTTGTTCGGTCAGCGTCGCGTTCTGGTACTCGATCGAATGGTCGGCCCGCAAAATGCTGACGCCCTCGAACTGCTGAAAGAGTATGTGGCGGAGTTTGTCTCGCTCCGTGCGGAGTTCCTGCCGGGTCCTGGACAATTCCGTAATGTCCTTGAACGACTCGACGATCCCGATGGTTTCGCCGTCCTGATCTGAAAAGGGCCTCGCAGTCAGCAGGCAGGCGAATTCTGCCCCGTCAATCTTTGTCTGGTCTCTGATTTCGTATTCGATATCCTGCGGTTTTTCCAGAATGCGCTTCATCGGACATTGATCAGTGTGGCAGCGATCCCCGGTGAAGATGTCGTAGCACTTGGCGCCGACCGATGTCTCCCGCGGCACACCCGACAATTGCACAAAGGTCTCGTTGACCTTGAGGACGTTGAAATCCTTGTCGATCAACCGCATCCCGGTCGAGGCCGTCTGGAAGATCTGGTTGAGCTCCTCGTGTGCGAGGCCCAGGTTGAGTTCCATGCGTTTGCGTTCAGTGATGTCCTGGCCGATTCCATAGAAATATTCTGATTCGTCGTCGGGCATCGGAAGAGGAACCACGTTCAACAGCATGGTTTTCGTGCCGCCGTTGATGCGGAAATCGACCTCTGATTGACCGAGGATCGGGGTGAAGGGAGCCTGATCAGAAGCGGTCCCCCCAAGAAAAACCGAAAGATCCTGATACCTCTTTGACAAGAGCTGCTCTCGGTCCCGCTGAAAGAACTCAACTGCGGCCAGGTTGACATCGATGAACCGGCCCGACGAGCCGAACAGAAAGACAGGATTGAGAGCTTCCTCGATCAGGGTGCGGTATTTTCGTTCGCTGGTCGCCAGAGCCCGTTCGGTCCGCTGCCGGATGTTGAAAGCACCCTGCGTCGATATTCCGAAAAACACGAACATCACACCGGCGACAAGCCGCATCCATATCTCGTGAGTATCCGTCGTGAAAACCTGGGCGCGGAAGGGCCCCTCGTGGAACACCCAGACATGCAGCGCGGATTCGGCGAACCAGTTGCAGACCGCAAAAAGAAAACCTGCCCAGATATACCGGTTCTTGGACAGGTTCCCGGACAATACCGAAACAACCGCAGCCGCCTTCATGAGGGGGAACCCGTCACCCCGAGAACAGACAACGCCGATCCATGAAGAAGCATAACGCTCTCCTCCGCAAATATCGTTCGGCACGAATATATTCGTACCGCTTTTTGGAACCTGCATCTTCAAGTTAACGGTAGAAATCCGGAAATGTCAACGCCTGCACGGCCCGCTTATCGGATCAAGGAGAAACTGCACTCCCTGTTCAACACTCTCACCGCCCGTGGCCTCCACCCTTCGAACCCCCGCCGCCGGAACCGGAGCCGGAGCCCGAACCGGCGCCCATCCCTGGACTACTCCCCTGGTTGTGGGTTCCGGAATCTGATCCCATTCCCATTCCCGGCGAGGCCGCATGTCCGGATTTTCCGGGCATCACACCACGGTCGAAATCTCCGGCGGTTATGCCGTGAGCCGTGGGCGAAGTAGGCCCTTCCCCTCGCGGCACGGTGCAGAACATGCCGGCCTGAACCATCACTCGTTCCCGGTGACGCGCAAGATCCCGAACCTCCACGACGCCGTGGAATACGGCGATTGTCGTATCTCCCTCTTTGTTCACCGACACTCCATACTCGGTTCCCCGGACGGCCAGGACTGCCGAGGGTGTCGTCACGAGCCTTTCGGACGGACTCTCGGAGCCCAGGGCGTCGAACCAGGCCCTGACATTTCCTTTTTGAAGGTCGAGCAGAACCCCGGGCACGTCATCCGTCAAGCGAACCCGGGTGCTGGGCTCCAATTTGAAATGGGCCCCTCGGGTCGGACATGAGAGTTCCGCCGAGGCCCACCAACCGGTACGCAGCACCGCACCTGATCGAACGATATTTCCGACCGCCAGCCTCTCCGTCGGCGTCGGCTCCTCACGCAGGAGTTTGCCCCGGAGAGCCGAAACCTCATAGGTCAGGCCGACCGACTCTGTCTTCATTTCGCCACCCGGAAGCGCCACGAGGACCGTAGCGCCCAGGATCACCGCCGATGCAACGATCAAGCGTTTCATGCTGCCTCCGTTCTAACGATACATCCCGCGAACCTAAGCTGAGCAATTCTCAGCGGCGATCTGCACCAAATCCTTGGGCCCTGGCGCCTTCAAAAAGCCTCAACAGACCTTCGGGTATGCCTACTTTTTTTTCAGGCACCAGACCCTCAAGCCTTTGGTACATCTCATCCGCCAGACTCACTCAGTTTAGGTTCAAGCAAGTATTGGGCCAGAAATCAGGGTCTAGAATTTCCGAGGGGGCCGCTGAGTCGAGTCGGTTTGCCTCACTCGTCGTGTCAATGAGACTCAGGTATGGTGGAATTGAGTTCAAGGGAACGGTGCGTGGCCCGGCATCGCTCTTGCCAGGGATCTGATGACTGACGCTGCGGAAGGAGCAGGAAACTCTTAAGATGCGAAACATCCTGAATGGGAGTCCAGGCCGCGAGATCTTACTCGGCGTGCTTGCCATGCTTCTCGTTGGTTTTGCCTGGGCCTTCGGCGCCCTGATGCCGCTCGAGCGTCCGGTTGCGGACATTCTCATCCGCCTGCCCGCCCCGAGGTCTCCGGGAGAGGGGTCTTTTGCGGCGGTCCTCATCGACGATCGGGCCGTTGATCGATTCGGACCACTGCCCTGGCCTCGCGAGCAACTCGCGGCCCTGATCGGCGGCATACGTTACCTCGGCGCCCACGGCGTTGTCGTCGACATCCTCCTCTCGGAGGTTGGTTTTGAACCTGCGGATTTCAGACTGGCCCAAGCGTTTGAGGATGGGCCGACGATCCTTGCGGCCTCCCTGAACGGCGACGGCACATGGATTCTCCCAGCCGACGAGTTCGGTGGCATCCGGAATGCGGCTCACGTCAATGCGGAGATCGAGGGTGACGGAGTCATACGCACCTTCAGCTACACGAAACAGGCCGCCGACATCTCCCTGGAGGCCATCAGTATTGCCGCGGCACGGCTTGCCGGGTGGGAGGGAATATCAAGCCCCGGGCTGGTTTTTCGGCCGGACTTTCTTCAGAAACCAATGGAAATCCCCCATCTGAGCGCCGTAGACGTACTCGACCTCACCACCAGGAATGCGGTTTTTGACGGCCGGATCGTATTCCTTGGAGTCTCGGCAACCGGCTCAACCGACCAGTTCATCACTCCTGTCAGCCGATGGCACCGGCCGACACCAGGGGTCTTGGTCCATGCGGGCGCAGCATCGTCTGTCCTTCGCGGGGGCCTTCTTCAACCGATGCATTCCTGGTCTGCGTGGATTGCAGCCTTCCTGGCGGCCCTGAGCATTCAGGGCCTCAGGAGTGGGGCCGGACGACTGCGGACCAGGCACCTGGTCATTGTTGCCCTGACTATCGCGGCTGGATCCCTGGTCGCACTGTGGACCCTTCATATTATTCTTCCCATCGTCGGCCTTCTCCTTGCCACGATATTGTCCGCGTTTTTCCGGGAGGTCGTCGAGTCTCGGGACATTCAGGCGGAGACAGGCAACATCCTCCGATCTCTGGTCAAGGAGGGCCGATCGGAACACCAACCACCCCGGGGGCCTCAAGAACGCCTCCGCCTTGCCCACCTGTTGCAAGAGAGGATCATCCACGACCGCAATCTGAGACGGACCCTGCTCGAGGGCTTGGGCGAGGGCGTCATTTTGTGGGATGGAGAGGGCCGCCCCCTCCTGTCGAACAGTTCTTTCGGACGGCTTTGGGGAGAGATCCCAACCCTCCCCGAGATGCTCCACACCACGGGATCAGCCGGCATCGATCCCTCTTCCGAGGGAAATTCACCGGCACAGATCGAATACAAAAATCGATCTCTGGAAATCCACCTCCAAAACCTGGGCGACGGACATCTCGCCGTCGTGCGGGACCGCTCGGCAGAGAGGGAACTCGACAAACGCCGCCGCGAAATGCAGCGTCTGGTGTCCCATGAGCTCAAAACTCCGCTGGCTTCCTTGGCAGGGTTCGGGTCCCTTCTCGAGCGCTACAGCCTGACCGACGAGGAACTCCGCCGCACCGCGGGCCTGATCAGAAGCGAGGCCGAGCGACTGGGAGACATGGTTCGGACCTTTCTCGATCTTGAACGACTGGGGGCGGGTTTCTCGGACGAAGAATGGATAGAGGTCGATCTGAGCCTTTTGATCGAACAGCGGTGCAAGATTCTCTCCGCTGTCTCCCAAGAAAAGAACATCGAATTCGAGTTCAAAATCAACGGTCCAACGGTGATCTCCGGCGTCCCACAACTCCTCGGGCAGGTGATCGATAACTTGATCGGCAATGCCGTCAAGTTTGCTCCTGAAGACACCAAGGTTGGAATCGGACTATCTCAAGATCCAGGCACGATCATTCTCAGCGTCTCGGACTCCGGCCCCGGCATCCCGCCGGAAGCGCTCCCCCAACTCTTCGAGCGTTTCTATCGAGTTCCAGGGACCGGAACCCAGGGGTCCGGACTCGGTCTCGCCCTGGTTCGTGAGGTCCTGGAACATCATCAGGCCACAGTCGAGGTCGAGAGTGCCGTCGGAACGGGATCGACCTTTACCGTCAGATTCCCCAGCCCCGAAGCACCGGAGGAGGAGTTATGAAACGGAAAATCCTGGTTATTGACGACGATGTCGCTCTTCGGGAGATGATGACCATGACCCTCAGGAAGGAGGGGTACGATGTCACGTCCGCATCAAGCGCTGCCGAGGCTCGGTCGCTGATCGCTGATTCGGCCTTCGACCTTGTTGTCAGCGACATCTACCTGGGAGATGGGACAGCGATCGAACTCCTGGAAGACATCCGCCAGGCCCGCTCTGAAACAGCTGTCATTCTCGTCACCGCACAGGGAACGGTCGAGACCGCTGCAGCGGCTCGTGAGGCCGGTGTATTCGATTATCTCGCCAAACCGTTTCAATTGGACCAGCTGGTCGACTGCGTCACTGCGGCCCTGGGGTCCAGACCGAAAGCCACACCCGCTCCGACCAAGGGGCCCGAGACGATGATCATCGGCTCTCATCCCTCGATCGTCGAGGTCTACAAGGCCGTCGCGCGGGTGGCGCCGCTCCCGATTCCCATCCTCCTTCGAGGCGAGACCGGAACCGGCAAGGAGTTGGTTGCCCGCGCCCTTCACAAGTACGGAGCCTCCTCCAGTGGACCGTTCGTCGCCATCAACTGTGGCGCCATTCCGGAAACTCTGTTGGAAAGTGAGGTATTTGGTCACCGGAGGGGGGCGTTCACCGGCGCCGTCCGCGACCACCTCGGCGCCATCCAGTCGGCCCGCGGTGGAACCCTCCTCCTCGACGAGGTTGGTGAGCTGCCGCCCCTACTCCAAGTCAAGCTCCTGCGTTTCCTCCAGGAAGGCGAAATTCGCCCCTTGGGATCGGAGTCCACCCTCACAATCGACACCCGTGTCATCGCTGCGACCCACCGAGATTTATCGAAAGGCGTTGAAGCGGGAGGCGTCAGGGAGGACTTCTACTACCGCCTGGCAGCCTACCAAATCGAAATACCGCCCCTTCGCGCACGAGCCAGCGATATTCCCTTGCTGATTGAACACTTCGCGCAGCGGATACGAGAACGGCTGGGCCGATCCGACCTCGGAGGGGTTTCTTCAGAGACGATCTCATCCCTTAGGAATTACCATTGGCCCGGTAATGTCAGGGAATTGGAGCACCTGGTCCAGCGGTGCTTGATCGATTACGGCTCCATGGAGGATCCAGACCGGGTTCAATCGTTCCTCAAGATACCAACGGCCTCAGAGCCGCAACCCGAGTCGGGTCCGTCAGTCGGTGACGACATCACCCTTGAAGCCCTGGAACGGCTTCACATCGAGGCTATCCTCAAGAAAACCAGCGGCAACCGAACCCGAACGGCCGAAATCTTAGGGATTGAACGAAAGTCGCTCTACCGAAAGATCAACCGTCTGGAGATCCCGGTTCCGGGGGATACGGTTGACTAACCCGGCGAAGCTGCCATAGCCGACGGCATAGCTGCCCCGCCTGACAGCTGATAGCTGATAGCTGATAGCTGATCGCAACTTATCCCCAGTGTTTGCTTCACTTTTCGAAGCCCCCTGGGGATAAGTTCCTAACCCCCGCCCTCGGCCACCTGACGGTATTTGGACGGCGAAACCCCGAAGAATGTCCGAAAGCGCCTCGAAAAGTAGAATGGACTGGAAAAACCAAGTCTTGAGGCCACCTCGTTGACCCGGTAGTCCCCCGTTTCCAGGAGTCGCCGCGCCTCCCGCATCTTCATCGCGGTGATCAGTTGGCTGGGATTGCAATCGAAGACCTCCGCAAGGCCTCGCTCCAATGTGCGGAGAGAAATGAAGAGGTCGTCGGCCAGCTGGGCCGGGCGATAGCCATCCTCGAGGTGTTCGTGGATCTTGAAGATCGCCTGATCCGAAAGAATGCTCGGTCCCTCGCCGGGGGCGGAAACCACGCGCCGAACATAACTGGTGTAGCCGGCCAAGACATCGTTGGGGGGCGTCTCCCCGGTCTCCTTTTCCACCCCTGCCGGAACGGCGAGGTCATCCGGATCACCAGCCCTACCGGAAAAATCCTTCTCGGCCTCCACCGCCTCGATCCGCGCCAGCAGCTGCAGAATCTGACGTCTCTGGCGCTGTTGCACCCACCACAGAATGGCCAATACCACCGCGGACAGGCCCAGAAGAATTCCGAATGCAGATATCATTGATCGCGTCCCCGTTCAGTCTAGTGTACTGCGTCTGAAGTCTCTACCACCTCTTGGC
>DAOWGJ010000184.1 GCA_030637505.1 Holophagae bacterium | reverse complement strand
TGTTCTCCCGATCCTGACGCGTGACGTGGGTCGAAATCTTGGTTATGTTCTTGCTTTTGGGTTGCTGGCTCATTGTTCCTCCGGCTCGTGGCGCTGTTGCGCGTTGTGGCGCGAGAGTATACACGGGTCCGAGGGAGAATGTAGGTGTTTTTGTGCGTTTTTGTGCGCTATTTGGCCGCGTTGGGGCCAAATAAGCTGAAACTGGGAACTGAACCTCGATTTTTCAGCAGTTTCGACAAGATCTATCAGTTCACCTGAACATCCATGCACGAAAATTTCCGTCTGGTTTCTTACGTATTGCCTCTGCCTCATTCTGATAGCTGACTTCGGTGCCGCAAAATATCGAGCGGCACAATATGTGGGCGGAATCCAGTTTCCAGTTTCCAGTATTGTTTTCGACCGCGCCCCAGACTCAGTTTCCGATTGGCGAACGACCGTCCCCGCTCATGCTATCCTCCGCGCTCGATTTAAAGGAGGCTGGTCCGTGGACCTCCAAACGCTGATCCTCAACCTGAGCCGTTACTGGGCCGACTGCGGCTGCATCGTTCAACAACCCTATGACACCGAGGTCGGGGCGGGCACCATGCACCCCGAGACTTTTCTCCGGGCATTGGGTCCTGAGCCTTACCGGGTCGCCTACGTGCAGCCCTCAAGGCGCCCTGCCGACGCCCGTTACGGCGAGAACCCCTTTCGATTGGGCCGACACCTGCAGATGCAGGTCATTCTGAAGCCCTCTCCCGACAACATCCAGGCCCTCTATCTGAAGAGCCTCGAGGCGATGGGCATCGACCCCTCGGTGCACGACATCCGATTCGAGGAGGACAATTGGGAGTCCCCTACTCTCGGCGCATGGGGTGTCGGTTGGCAGGTTCTGCTCGACGGCATGGAAATCACACAATTCACCTACTTCCAGTAGGCCGGCGGCATCGATCTGGCGCCGATGACCGCGGAACTGACTTACGGTCTCGAACGGATCTCAATGTTCTTGCAGCGCAAGGACTCGATCTACGACATCGAGTGGGGCGGCGGCGTTTCCTACGGCCAGATCCGTTTGATGGATGAGCGCGAGGCCTCGACCTACGGCTTCGAGGTTGCCGACGTCGAAATGCTGCGCCGCCACTTCGAAGATTGGGAACGCGAGGCCGTTCGATGTCTCGAACACGATCCGTCGCTGGTCCTGCCCGCACTCGAAGCCACGTTGAAAACCTCTCATCTCTTCAACCTGCTCGACGCGCGTGGCGCGGTATCGGTGACCGAACGAGTCGGCCTGATCGGCCGGGTTCGGGCCAACGCCGTCCGGGCAGCCATGGCCTACACAGCCCAGCGTGAGTCGTTGGGTTGGCCCCTCGGCAATGCCTTGGAGGCCCGGCCTCCCGAAAACGGGGTGGTGTGATGGCCTCCTTCCTTCTGGAAATCCGCACCGAGGAGATTCCGGCAAACGCCCTCCCCGGCGCCCGACGTCAACTGAAGGATCTCTATTCCAAACACCTCGGAGAGGCCGGATTCACAGACTTTACAACGACCGTTCTCTCAACGCCGCTCCGGTTGATTGTCACGGTCGCAAACCTCCCCCAGCGGCAGGCCGACCGCGTCGAGGAGCTGACGGGGCCTCCGGTCCGGGTGGCTGTGGCCGACGACGGCACACCGACGAAGGCCGGATTGGGATTTGCCGCCAAGGCCGGTTTGCCCTTTGATCAGCTGCAGCGCATAGAGACCAACAAGGGCGAGTACCTGGCAGCTTCAGTCAACCATGTCGGCCGCGCCACCTCCGAAATCCTTGCGGACATCACGCCGACCATTATCTCAGCCCTCCGCTTTCCCAAGATGATGCGTTGGGGGCTGGGGAGTTTTCTCTTTGTCCGTCCTGTCCACGGCATCGTCGCCTTATTCGACGATGAGATTATTTCCTTCGAGGCCTTCGGAATCACCAGCGGACGTACCACCGTCGGCCACCGGGTCCACAGCCCAGAGACAATCGATATCGATCACGCCGACTCTTACACCGAGACCCTGGCGAAACACTCGGTCATGGTGAACCCCAACGAGCGGCGCAGGGACCTTGAGGTCGCAGCCCACCACCTGGCAGCGACCGTCGGATGCCTGGTCCACGAAGACCCCCACCTGGTGGCTGAACACGTAGAACTGGTCGAGTGGCCGGGCTTGATCATCGGTTCGTTCGACCGGGACTTTCTCGATTTGCCGCCGGAGGTTGTCGTTTCTACCCTCCGGCATCACCAAAAGTGCCTCATCCTGGAGTTCGGCGACGGCACATTACAACCCCATTTCCTCGCGGTGATCGACCGCAAGGACGATTCCAAGGATCTCATCCGGCAGGGCAACGAATGGGTTATTCGCGCGCGCCTGGCCGACGCCGGCTTCTTCTTCTCCGAAGACCGCAAGCGACCCCTGGAAGACACCATCAGCGATCTGGAACGAGTGGAGTGGCACCGCGTTCTCGGTTCGCTGGAGGCCAAAGCAGAGCGACTCGGCCGGTTGGCGGTCGCCCTGTCCGGGCAGCTCGGGCTCGATCTGAGTACTGAGCTGCTTTGCCGTGCCGCCCGGCTGGTCAAGGCCGACCTCACAACCCATATGGTCGGAGAATTCCCCGAATTGCAGGGCGTGATGGGCGGTCATTACCTTCGTCTGGAAGGCGCTGACGAGGCCCTGTGGACGGCGGTCCGAGACCACTATCGGCCGGTCGGGTTTGAAGGTGACAGTCCGGCCTCGGCGCTGGGTCAGGTTCTCAGCGTGGCCGATCGCATGGATACGATCGTCGGGCTCTTTTCGGTTGGGGAAAAACCGACGGGTTCCCGAGATCCTCTGGGACTCAGGCGGGCAGCACAGGCCATCGTCAAGATCGTCTCCGACAGCGGCTGGACGATCGACCTCGAAGCAATCATCGGTGAGGCCGTCTCGGGCATCTCGAAACAGGCGACCGAAGACCTCGAAGAAGTCAAGACAGCCGTCAATCAGTTCATGGCCGACCGCATCAGGCGATGGCTGACGGACGTCACCGGCGTGTCGGGCGACACCGCAGATGCCGTCATGGCCACCAGGTGGGTCGATCCCTGCGAGACGGCCGCCAGAGCCGAAGCCCTTCAGAGCGTTCGGACCGGAGACAGCTTTCGGGCCCTCGCCCTGGCCTTCAAGCGTGTACGCAACATCACCGACGGCAAACCCGAGGGCGAAATCAACCCGGACCTGTTCGAACACAAGGAAGAACAGGAACTCTACGACGCCGTGGGAGAATTCCACGCCACCCTCGAACGCCTCTTGCCCGAACACAAGGTCTCCGAGGCTTTCGAAGCGATGATCCCCATTGCCGATATTCTCGACCGGTTCTTCATCGAAGTTCTCGTGATGGCCGACAACGAAGACGTCCGGGCGAATCGAATCGCCCTCTTGAAACAGCTGGGGCGGGATTTCCTGAACCTGGCAGATCTCTCGATCCTGCAAATCGACGGAGGAGAATGATGAGCGAGACCAAATACGTATACAGCTTCGGCGGCGGCTCGGCCGACGGCCGGGCCGACATGAAGAACACGCTGGGCGGCAAGGGCGCCAACCTGGCCGAGATGGCCGGCCTGGGCATCCCTGTACCGGCGGGATACACGATCACTACCGATGTCTGTACCTTTTTCTACGACAACAGCCGGAATTATCCCGAGAGCCTTCAGGTGGAAGCCCGACAGGCCCTCTCCAAGGTCGAAGGAATCATGGGCGCCATCTTCGGCGACCCCGACAATCCTCTCCTGCTTTCGATCCGCTCCGGCGCGCGCCAGTCGATGCCCGGCATGATGGAAACAATTCTCAACGCAGGCCTCTGTTCCTCGACCATCCCAGGTCTGATCGCCAGGACGGGCAACCCAAGCTTCGTCTACGACGCCTACCGTCGGTTGATCATGATGTACGCCGACGTCGTGATGGAAAAGGCCGCCGGATTGGAGCCCGCCGCAGGGCAGGGCCTCCGGCAGAAGCCGGATCGCATGCGGGGAGGGGGCCGGCAGGCAAGCGGTTACGCCTGCGACGCCGATCTCGGTGAGGGGGAGCCCAAGGCGCTGGTGCAAC
>DAOWGJ010000329.1 GCA_030637505.1 Holophagae bacterium | reverse complement strand
TCAGCAACGAAGCCATCGCCCCCGGACTGCCGCCGGAGTTTCCTGAGGAGCTCCGCACGCGGATCATGGTCAACGCCGACCAGTGGGACGGTTTTCCGCAGAATCTGATGGAACTCCAGGGCCTGTTGGCGACAGTGCCCAATACCGTAGTCATTTCGGGCGACATCCACTCGTGGTTCGTTACCGACCACCAGAATGGGCTGATCGAGTTCACCGCGCCGGCGGCTTCCTCGGAGAGCCTTGAGGAACTGATCCTGGGAGCCTTGCAGCGTCACCCGGTGTTGGGGCAGATCCCCGGTCTCGAGCAACTGGTTGCTCAGTTCGGACCCTTGATGCAGATCACGTCCCACGATGACGCCGTGACGCCGTCCGACATCGTCGGCCTTGACCTCAGGGCCAGCGGATACATGCTGGTCGACGTCACTGAAGATGCCCTTACGTCGACGATGGTGACGATGGATTCCGAAGAGTCGCGCAACAACTACTACGACGACCCCGACGCCCTTGAGGAAATCTTCACCGAGCACGTTTATACCGTGCAGGAGGGTGAGGTGACGCCGGTGGTGCGGAAGGGCAGTGAAGCCGGCTGGTAAAAGGGGACAGATTAGAAACTAGAAACTGGAAACTGGCAGGGCGCACTAAGCGATTTGTCGTGTCCTCGTCTTCGGTATTGAAACTCTACGATTCCGTAGGTGATTGATGAGGGAGCGCAGTGCTGCATGCCCTTATCAACGCAGCCGGAAACAAGGAGTCGAGTTTCCAGTTTCCAGCCCACGCTACCCGCTTCGCGGGCTCGAACCTTCGGTTCGGCAGGCCTTCGGCCTGGCGTCGGCTCCTAGTTTCCAGTTTCGGGCCTCCAATCGGGCATGCTTTGGGTGTTCGAAGCGGTCGAAGGGCGAGTGGCCAAACCGGCGAGGCCGATGTCTCCGTTGGGGGCCTTTTCCTCCGAAACCCGCTATCATCGGTGACCATGAAGAGACAGTGGTCCGGTGCGTCGTTCGAAATGCTGGTCTCCCGTCGTGCTCGCATGCACTTCGGGTTGACAGACAGCCTGTTTGCCCTAGACGGCAACGTGATCCTGGCGGACTTTCGGGCCGCCCGGAAAGCTGCCGCGGCGATCAACTCGATCCGACGGGCGTCCGGGGACGCCGGTCGGTCGGTCAGCGCTTCCGACGTCAACGCCGCAGGTCTGTTGCATGAGATGATGCATCATTTGATCGGTGTCTATCGTGATACGGTCGACCCTGATGTATTTGCCCGTGCACTGAAGGAACTGGAGATCGACCTGGGTGTCCCGGCGGTGGAAGCGACCCTGGAGGCCTTCGTCGAGGCCTTCCCTCCCCGTGCCGTTCGAGATGATGAGATCTTGCCCCTCGATTATCTGGAGGGTTCCACGGGAGGTGTGGCCAACCGGCAGGTGGTGGTCGAAGAGATCCTCCTTTTGTGGCTGGCCAACGTCAATCCCGCCCTCGAACCTCTGCGGGATCTCTTTGATGATGCCGAGTTGGTTCGGGCCACCGCCTATGCGCCCTTGATCAGTCGCCTTCAGGTCTTTTTCAAGGGACGGCCGGGACTCGAGCGCGGGGGTCCGACCCTGATCGATCTTCTCCGTGAACCGGCTATAGCCGGGCCGAATTCTCTTCAGCAGCAGTTGGACTTCATTCGAAGGCGCTGGGGAGGATGGCTTGAGTTGCTGATGATCCGCCTGCTCGGGGGCCTGGACTTTCTGGCCGAAGAACATCGCCCCCTCTTTCCGCCGGGTCCAGGTCCGTCGTTGGCGCCGACCTACGACGATCGGGCTGACGAGGAATTCGAGGCCTTCAGTGCCGACCTCGAGTGGATGCCCAGAGTGGTCTTGATCTCCAAAAACACCTATGTGTGGTTGACACAATTGTCCCGGGAGTTCGAAAGAGAGATCACACGACTGGATCAGATCCCTGACGAGGCGTTGGACCGCCTGCAGAGCCAAGGCATCACCGGACTGTGGTTGATTGGTCTGTGGGAGCGCAGCCGGGCTTCGGAGACGATCAAGCGGTGGATGGGCGACGAAGACGCGGTGGCTTCGGCCTATTCGCTCCAGGACTACGCCGTCGCTGCCGACCTTGGTGGGCAGGAGGCCTTCGACGACCTCAAGGCTCGTGGCTGGAAGCGGGGCATTCGAATGACGACCGACATGGTGCCCAACCACGTCGGAATCGACGGGAGGTGGGTGATTGAGCACCCGGACTGGTTTATTGGGCTCCCCGACTGTCCCTATCCCGACTATAGTTTCACCGGCGCCGATCTCTGTGCCGACGAAAGGGTCGGGATCTATCTGGAAGACGGCTACTGGGACAAGAGTGATGCCGCCGTGGTCTTCAAGAGGGTGGACCACTGGACCGGTGAGGTGCGCTACATCTACCACGGCAACGACGGCACATCGATGCCGTGGAACGATACGGCCCAACTGGACTATCGCAAGCCCGAGGTGCGGGAGGCGGTGATCCAGACGATTCTCCACGTTGCGCGGCTCTCTCCGATCATCCGGTTCGACGCAGCGATGACATTGACCCGAAAGAACTTCCAACGCCTCTGGTTTCCCGAGCCCGGGACCGGCGGCGACATCCCCTCGCGGTCCGGCTTCGGGATCTCTCGAGCCGACTTCGAACGGATGATGCCTGAGGAGTTCTGGCGGGAGGTCGTCGACCGGGTGGCCGTCGAGGCTCCCGACACTCTCCTGCTGGCCGAGGCTTTCTGGATGCTCGAAGGCTACTTCGTTCGAACTCTGGGAATGCACCGAGTCTACAACTCGGCCTTCATGAACATGCTGCGGGACGAGGCCAACGACGAGTACCGGCGATTGATCCGTAACACCCTGGAGTATGACCCCCGCATTCTCTCCCGGTATGTCAATTTCATGTCCAACCCCGATGAAGAGACCGCCGAGGAGCAGTTCGGGCGGGACGACAAATACTTCGGGATCTGCACGATGATGGCGACTCTTCCGGGCCTGCCGATGTTCGGTCACGGTCAGATCGAGGGCTTTCGAGAGAAGTACGGCATGGAATTCCGGACTCCCCGGTGGGACGAAGAACCGGACGAGGGCCTCAGTAGGCGACACGAGCACCAGATCTTCCCTCTCTTGCGGAGGCGACGCCTCTTTTCCGGAGTCGAGCGGTTCAGAATGTACGATTTGATCACCGGAGACGGGGCGGTGGACGAGAACGTCTTCGCCTACTCCAACGAGTTCGACGGAGAGCGGAGTCTCGTCGTCTACCACAACCGGTTCGGCGACACGGGCGGGTTTATCCACAACGCGACGGCGATGCTCGAGCCCTGGCATGACGGCGGCTCCGGCCCGGTTTACCACCGTCTTGGGGAGAGTCTTGGTCTGACGGACAGTGAGCGGGCCTTCGTCGTCTTTCGGGATCTTATCAGCGGGCTGGAGTACATCCGGTCCTCCCGTCAGATTCTGGAACATGGCCTTTTTGTCCAGCTCAACGCCTATGAGTTGCATGTCTTTTGGCAGTTTCGGGAAGTGACCGGCGATGACGGGCTTGAGTGGGCGCCGTTGGTCGAGCACTTGCGGGGACAGGGGGTGGACGAGGTTGACGTCGCACGCCGCCAATTGGAGCTGGCTCCAGTGTTGGGGCCGTGGAGGCGAGTCCTCGAATTGATGGCCTCCGGAGGAGGCGCCTCCGAGGCATTGGAAGAGGCGCTCCTGGTGTTTTTTGTCGCCTGCATGAAGTGGGAGGGAGTCCGGGGTTCGGCCGCAGGTGCAGTCGTGGAGACTCTGGCGGCTCTCGAGGAGGCTTTGGGTCTCGAGGCGGTTGTTGACGATCTGGACGAGGATCAGTGCCGACCTCCGGTACCGGCCGTATGGGCTGTCATCCGGGTTTTGGGCCCATTACTGGGCGATGGGGCGGTCCTCGAGTGGTGGGATCGATGGCTGTTGGGTCGAGTGTTCACAACAGTGGCAGTTGAGGAGGGCGTGGGCCAAGGTCGTGCCGAAGAAAGTGCTGCAGCGGTGGCCTTGCTGTCGGCGATCAAGGACTGGCCCCAAGATCTTCTGGAAGGTCAGGCGCCTGAGCGAGTTTTCGAAAATCTGTTGGCGATTCCCGTCGTCCGCGACTTTTTCGGGGTCAATTCATGGAACGACCAGCTGTGGTTCCGGCAGGAAGCTCTCGAGGCTGCTCTCGGGTGGATGGGCGCCGCTGCGCGCCAGTGGGTTGTGGATCACGCCGACGCCGGGGATCAGGTGCAAGTCGAGGTCGAGCGTTTCCTGGGGGCTGTTCGGTCAGCCTGTGATGCTTCGGCCTTCAGGGTCGATCGTCTTCTCGACGGACTTCGGGCCGGCGGGTCCGGTGATTCTCAGTGAACCGGTGGCTGCGGATTTTGGGCTCGATCCTTGGGGGCTTGGTCCTCTTATCGTGCGGTCGAGTTGACGTTGCGCCGGTCTCGGTGGAATTGGGACGGGTCGATTTCATCGGTAACGATCTCCTGTTCGATGTGCGCACCGGTTCCGGCCCCGGGGGCCGTGCTTTCGAGGGATGCCGATTCACCGACGGCTGGGCGCGGACGGGCGCCGGCGGGAAGTGGGCGGTCGGGTCCTCGGCTGAGCTGGAGTTGCTTGCGGCGCCCGGCGCCCGCAGGTTGTGGATCGAATGTAAGCCCAATTTTCAACTCGACGGACCTCAGGTTGTCACAGTCGTGGCCGATGGTGAGATCGCCGGGGAGTTTCGGCCCGAAAAGGGAAGATTCAAGTGGTACCAGATCGAGTTGGCTCGGACCAAGGCGGCGAAGGTCCGGCATATCGAGCTTCGTTTCAGTCGGGTGCGGTCAGCCGACAGGGCAACTCCGGGCGGTGACGCCAGACCTCTGGCATTGATGGTGCGTCGTCTGGCCTTGACCCGCAGCCCCAAGAACCCCGACAAAAGGGACTGGTCCCCGGCGGTCGTGCGGACCTCCCGCGGACTTCGAGTCAAACGGGCCGGCCGCCTGTATCTCAACTTCAGATCTGAGGGGAGCGTCGAGGGGTTCGACATCGGACTTCGGCCCGGGATCGAAGGGGGACTTCCGGTTCCGTTGACCTTGGTTCACCCCCATAGCGGGACACAACTCGCTCAGAATGTGTTCAACGGCCGATCATCCGTCTTCGGCGGCATAGGCCTGGATGCCGGAAATCGTTCGGGTTCCTTTCAGATGATCGTCGACGTTGGTGAGGGAGGCTTGGAGATCGACCGGCTTCAGGCAAGGGTTCGGACGACTGCAGCAGAAACCAGCCGGGAAGAATCCGTGGAGACGGGGGCTTTGTCTTCACCACCCGACATTGTCGTCATCGTTCTGGATGCGACCCGGGCTGATCACGGCGGTTCTACTTACGGGTATTCGAGGGATACGATGCCGATCATCGACCGGTTCGCCGACGAAGCGATCGTGTTTCACGAGGTCTTCGCCCAGGCCCCCTATACAACCTGCTCGGTGCCGACGATGTTCACCGGCCTCAGTTGGGGGGCGCATGGTGTGGTCGAGGGTCGTGACCGGTTGCCGGAAGGAGAGGAAACGCTGGCTGAGTCTCTTCGGGCTGCCGGCTACCGGACCATCGGCATGACTGCGACCCCGAACAACTCGGAGAGGCTCGGTATGGCCCAGGGCTTTGATGAATTCGAACAGCTGTGGGAGGAAGTTGGCTGGAAGGCGTCGATTGACCCGATGTATGCGGCGGATCGACTGGAAGCACGGTTGCAGCAGGGCCTGGACGAGATGCCCCTCTTTTTGATGCTTCACCTGGTGCCGCCCCACTCCCCCTACACCCCTCCTGAGGAATTCCGTTACTGGTCCGATCCGGCATACGACGGCCCTTGCGATGGTACGAACAGGTACCTCAAGAGTATTCGTGGCCGTCGGCGGGCCGTCTCCCAAGACGATCTCAACGAACTCGTGGCCCTATATGACGGGAATCTGAGGTATTCGGACGCTGCCGTAGGACGGATCTTGAAGGCTCTTGACGACGCAGGAAGGTTGGACCGGGCGGTGGTCGTTATCACCTCGGATCATGGCGAGGCCTTCTTCGAGCACGGCCGGCTGGACCACAATACGACGGTCTACGATG
>DAOWGJ010000059.1 GCA_030637505.1 Holophagae bacterium | reverse complement strand
TTTCGAAATGTGGATGGTCGTGGTCGCGCAAGCTAAAGCATGCGCCTACATAAAGAAACGAATGAACGCAGATTGTAGTCGGGTCCTTCAGGGCCCGTTCTCGAGCCATGCCGGATACGAATTACAGAGGTTTTGAGACGGCCCCTTCAGGGCCCGCAGTCAGTCTCGTTTTGATGCAATTCGCTGCCAACCTGAACGAACAGGATAGGTATGGTACGGGCTAACCCCCGATCTCCTCTCGCAGGACATTGAGCGCCGAGCCCGCCTTGAACCACTGGACCTGGTCTGAGTTCAGGGAGTGGGTGGCCTCGAAGGTCTCGGTCGTTCCGTCGCCGTGGTGAAGTTCAATCGTCAGCGGACGATCCGGCGCCAGACTGCCGAGGCCGGTGACGGCGACCCGGTCGTCGACCAGAATGCGGTCGTAGTCCGCCGGATTCGCAAAAACCAGCGGGAGGACGCCCTGTTTCTTGAGGTTGGTCTCATGGATTCGGGCAAAGGAGCGCACCAGGACGGCGACACAGCCCAGGTGGCGGGGTTCCATCGCTGCGTGTTCGCGCGACGAGCCTTCGCCGTAGTTCTCGTCGCCGACAGCGATCCAACGCAGACCTCGTTCGGAGTAGGACCGGGCCAGTTGGGGTAATGGGGTCGGCTTGCCGGTCGAGTAATCGATCCCGTGTCCGGGCTGATCGGTAAAGGCGTTGATCGCCCCCAAGAAGAGATTATCGGAGATGTTGTCCAGATGGCCGCGGAAGCGGAGCCACGGGCCGGCTTGTGAGATGTGGTCGGTCGTGCACTTGCCCCTGGCCTTGAGCAGCACGGGCAAATTGTCGAAGTCCTCTCCGTCCCATGCGGGGAAGGGCTTGAGCAGTTGCAGGCGCTGGGAGTCCGGCGCGACTCTGACCGTGATCCCGGCCGCGTCCTCGGGCGGGGCAACGTAGCCGTCGGCCTTGAAGACGAAGCCGCCTGAAGGGATATCGGGCGCCGGCGACGGCGGCTCGAGCCGGAAGGTCGAACCGTCCCCCGCTTCCAGCTCGTCGGTCAGAGGATTGAAGGACAACCTTCCGGCCAAAGCGTAGGCGATGGTGATTTCGGGTGAGCCGATGAAGCTGTGAGTCTGGGGGTTGCCGTCGTTGCGTTTGGCGAAGTTGCGGTTGAACGACGAGATAATGGAGTTTCGTCCCCCGCCGTCGCCCTCCTTGCGCTGCCACTGGCCGATGCAGGGTCCGCAGGCGTTGGCCAAGACGGTCGCGCCCAGGTCTTGAAGAGTCTTCATTTGCCCGTCGCGCTCGATCGTCGCCTCGATCTGCTCGGATCCCGGCGTCACCCACAGAGTGGTCTTGGCCTTGGCGCCGTGGGCCAGGGCCTGGCGGGCAACGTCGGCTGCACGGCTGATGTCCTCATAGGAGGAATTGGTGCACGAGCCGATCAGGGCGGCGCCTAGGGGGTCGGGCCAGTTTCCGGCGGCAGTGTCCTCGGCCATGCGGGAGATGGGGTGAGCCAGATCGGGTGTGTGCGGCCCGACCAGATGCGGCTCGAGGCTGTCGAGGTCGATTTCGATCACCTGGGAGAAATGAGCCTCGGGGTGTGCGACGACCTCCGGGTCGGCTTCGAGGAGATCGGCGTTGGCCCTGGCCAGGGTGGCCAGATCCTGCCGTCGCGTTGCCTCGAGATAGCTCAGGGTACGTTCATCGCAGGGGAAGAGCGACGTGGTCGCGCCGAGTTCGGCGCCCATGTTGGTGATGGTCGCTCGTCCTGTGGCGGAGATCGATGCGACGCCCGGGCCGAAATACTCGATGATGCGGTTGGTGCCGCCCTTGACGGTCAGGATGTCCAACAGTTTGAGGATGACGTCCTTGGGAGCGGCCCAGCCTTTGAGGGCACCGCTCAACTTGACGCCGACGATCTCCGGCTGCAGGACCTCCCAGTCGAAGCCGGCCATGACATCGACCGCATCTGCGCCGCCGACGCCGATGGCGACCATGCCCAGGCCGCCGGCATTTGGGGTGTGGGAGTCGGTGCCGATCATCAGTCCGCCCGGGAAGGCGTAGTTCTCCAGGACGACCTGGTGAATGATGCCGGATCCGGGTTTCCAGAAGCCGATGCCGTAGCGGGCCGAGGTCGACTGAAGAAAGTCGTAGACCTCCCGTCCTGAGGTGATCGCGCTGGCGACATCGTCTTCGGCTCCTGAGCGGGCGAGGATCAGGTGATCGCAGTGCACCGTCGATGGAACGGCAGTCTCAGTGCGTCCGCTGAGCATGAACTGCAAGAGGGCCATCTGGGCGGTTGCGTCCTGCATGGCGACCCGATCGGGCCGGAGTTGAATGTAGGACCGGCCGGCCGAGAGCTCTTCGGTTTCCGGCCGGCTGAGGTGTGAAAAAACGATCTTCTCGGCCACGGTCAGGGGACGATTGAGTCGCTTTCGAACGACATCGAGCCTTGATCGCATCGAGCGGTAGGTGTCTGAGACCAGTTGTGGCGTGCTTTCGATTGTCGGCATGGCATCCTCCTCCTGGAACAACACGAAATGGCCTGCCGCTATTCGGCAGACCTCCGAGGCCAGCCATCCCCCGAGTCTGAGGGCAGATTCACCACAGAGACACAGAGAACACAGAGATGAAAACACAGAGCAGAGTCCCGACCGTGTCGTCAGCCCCGCCCGGCCCGCGGACTTCGTCCGCTATGGTCTCAAAGAGAAACGAGCTCCAAGAACCAATCCTTGTCACCCGCCTCTCTTTGAGCCCCAGCACGCTTCACGGGCAACCGGGCTCCGGGGCATGCCATCTGAGGCGGACCTCGCACGCGTCGAATTGGTTCGCCGAAGCGGGCGAAGGCCGCGTGCTGAAGGCCTGAACTTGATGGGACGCCCTGCGTCCAGGGCGATGGGTAGGCCTTCCTCTGAGCCCGCGAAGCGGGTGGGCGAACGTCGGGAGCGCCCTCGGGTTGTTCTCTGTGTTCCTCTGTGGCCTCTGTGTCTCTGTGTTAAATCTCTTCTGCAGGGTTCTGCCCCGCGTTTTCATGCGGGCTTGACGATGAGTTACCGGCCCCAGTTTCCTGCCAATGTCTTTCGCAGAAGTCGATGAAGATTTGACTCTTGAGCGGCACCGCAATTGACTCAAGAGGATGTCGGACGTAGTGTATTCGGACCGCGTTCGCGGCTGGAGGCGCTCTCATGATTCAGGAATATCTTGCTCACGTTGAAGACCGAAAGTCTCTGGGCGTTCCGCCCCTGTCGTTGACATCCCAGCAGGCGGAGGGCCTCGTGGAGTTGTTGCGGGCCCCGCCGGAAGGACATGAGGCCCTCTTGGTTGACTTATTGGAAAACCGGATCGCTCCCGGAGTCGATCCGGCGGCCAAGGTCAAGGCCGAGTTCTTGAATGCTTTGGCGACAGGGAATGCAGCATCTCCCCTCATCAGTCGGGCGCGGGCGGTCGAGTTGCTGGGAACGATGTTGGGCGGCTACAACGTGCCCTTTCTGATCAATCTTCTCGATAACCCGGTGTTGGGTGCGGCAGCGGCCGAGGCATTGGCGGCGTGTCTCTTTGTCTTCGACGCCGTTGAGCAGGTTCGGGAACTTGCGACAGACGGGAACGCCAATGCCCGGCGCGTGCTGGAGTCCTGGGCCGGCGCCGAGTGGTTCACCAAGAGGCCTGCCGTGCCCGACGAGATCGAGGCTGTGGTCTACAAGGTCGACGGCGAGATCAACACCGATGATTTCTCACCGGCCAGCCACGCGACGACCCGCCCGGATATTCCGCTCCACGCCCAGGTGATGGGTGAGAAGCGCTTCCCCGGCGGCCTGAAGGCGATCGCCGAACTCGAGGCACAAGGCCGAACTGTCGCCTTCGTCGGTGACGTGGTGGGCACGGGTTCGTCGAGAAAAAGTGCCTGCAACTCGCTGATCTGGCACATCGGGCAGGATATTCCTTTCATACCCAACAAACGTTCGGGCGGCCTGATCTTGGGCGGGGTGATCGCACCGATCTTCTTCAACACCGCCGAGGACTCCGGCGCGCTGCCCATTCAGTGCGACGTCTCTGGGTTCGGCACGGGCGATATCATCCGCATCCGGCCTTCCGAGGGCCGCATCCTGGCCGAGGACGGGCGCGAGATCTGCACCTACGATGTCGAACCGTCGACGGTCCTGGACGAATACAGGGCCGGTGGCCGAGTGCCGTTGATCATCGGCAAGGAGCTGACGCAGCGGGCCCGAAAGGCGTTGGGCCTGGGGCCGATTCAGATCTTCGCTGTACCCCCGGTGGTCGAACTCGAAGGTGTCGGCTACACCCTTGCCCAGAAGCTCGTCGGCAAGGCGTGTGATGCCGAGGGTGTTTTCCCGGGGACTGCCTGTCTGCCCAAGATGACCTCGGTCGGCAGCCAGGATACGACCGGACCGATGACCGCGGATGAAATCAAGGAGTTGGCCTGTCTGGGATTCCAGAGCGATCTGTTCATGCAGAGCTTCTGCCACACGGCGGCCTATCCGCGCGAGATCGACACCAAGATGCACGCGACTCTGCCGGTCTTCATGCAGGAGCGCCAGGGCGTCTCCCTCAAGCCTGGTGACGGCGTCATCCACTCGTGGATCAACCGGATGATCCTGCCGGATACCGTTGGGACCGGAGGCGACTCCCACACCCGCTTTCCCCTGGGTATCTCCTTCCCCGCGGGTTCGGGACTGGTGGCCTTTGCGGGCGCGTTGGGCATGATGCCCCTGCAGATGCCGGAGTCGGTGCTGGTGAAATTCACCGGGGAGTTGCAGCCGGGCATGACCCTGCGCGATGTGGTCAACGCCATTCCCTGGGTTGCGATTGAGAGAGGTCTGATGACGGTCGAGAAGAAGGGGAAGATCAACGTTTTCAACGGTCGCATCCTGGAGATTGAAGGGTTGCCGGATCTCAAGGTCGAGCAGGCGTTCGAACTGACCGACGCAACCGCCGAGCGTTCGGCAGCTGCGGGAACGATTGCGTTGTCGGTGGAGACGGTGGTCGAGTACCTGCACTCCAACGTCGCCCTGTTGTACTCGATGATCCGGGATGGCTACGGCGACGGCGAGACCCTCGAGCGGCGGATCGATGCGATGGAAAAATGGTTGGCCGATCCCCATTTGATGAGGCGGGACGAAAACGCCGAGTATGCCGAGGTGATCGAAATCGACCTGTCGACCATCGATGAGCCGATCGTCGCCTGTCCCAACGATCCTGACGACGTCAAGAAGCTCTCCGAGGTCTCCGGGCGTGTGATCGACGAGGTCTTCATCGGCTCGTGCATGACCAACATCGGTCACTTCCGGGCCGCGGCGAAAGTGCTCGAGGGGCGTCACCTAGGAACCAACCGCCTGTGGATCGCCACTCCGACTCGAATGGACAAGGCCCAGTTGGAGGCCGAGGGGGTGATGGACATCCTGAGAGAGGCCGGCGCCCGCGTTGAGCTTCCCGGATGTTCGCTGTGCATGGGCAATCAGGCCCGGGTCGAGGACAAGGCGACGGTTTTTTCGACGTCGACGCGGAACTTCGACAATCGTTTGGGTGATGGCGCCCAGGTTTTCCTCGGCTCGGCGGAACTGGCTGCGGTCTGTGCCCTTCTTGGGCGCATTCCGACCCTTGAGGAGTACTTGGAGATCGCCGGTGACAGCATCGAGGGTCACGAGGCCGAGATCTACCGCTATCTCAATTTCGATCAAATGGAGGCTTACGCTCAGATTTAACGAGACGAGCCTGGAACCAAAGAGGGCCGATTTGCAGAGGATTCGGAGAGTCTGATGCTCGAAACTGGATACTTGATACCGGCCTGTGGTCTCTGAAGGCATCTGATGACGTATCCTCAAATGTAGATGGTAGATTCCCGGCAATTCGTTCAGGCCTTTTGGTTGTCAGTTCACAGATTGTGCTCTGCTGCCGAAAGGTTTGAATCCCCGAAATCACCGAGTATCAAGTATCAAGTATCGAGAGTCTCGCCGGCGGTGAACCATGACCTCCGGTGAGGGAGTTCAGGAGACCGCTGAAAGGGCCGGGTTGATTTCAGTTCGGACCGGCGTCCTTATCCTCCTGATCGCCAGCCTGATGCCGCTGGCGGCGGCGTTGCGGCTGGATCCTGCCTTTCCGGGTGACGACGCTCTGATAAGTCTGACCTATGCCAAAAACCTGGCTCGGGGTGACGGCTTCATCTTCAATCAGCCCCCGGCGGTGTTGGCGACAACGACGCCGGCTTTCACACTGGCAGTGGCGGGCCTGACGGCCGTCACCGGCTTCGAACCCACCGAGGTGGCGTTGTGGGTCAGCGCCGTCAGCTGGGCGGCCCTTATCTGGTCGTTCTTCGTCTTCAGGGAGGCCTTCGGTCTGGACCTGGGGCAGTCCGTTACCGTCGGATGCATGTTGGCCGCCCAGGGGTGGGTTGCTCATCTCAGCATGGAGGCCTATCCATTTGCGCTGATCCTGGTCTTGGCAGCGGCGATGGTCTGGTCTCAGCGCTGGTTTCTCGGTGGACTGGCCGTCGGCGTCCTGTTTCTGACCCGTGGGGAAGGTGTGCTCTTCGGAGTGATCCTGGGTTTGGTGGTAGTGGCCGGCGAAATCAGGCTCCGAAGTCATGGGCGTTCTCCGACCCTGATATACGTCCTGGGCGGGGCCTTGCCGATCCTGGCTTGGGCGGCCTACGCCCTGCCTACCTTCGGTTCTATCTTGCCGGCAACGCTGGCGGCCAAGATGGCCCAGGTCGCATCGGGACTGTGGGCTCCCTTCCCGGTTCGGCTGTTCGGCGAGTGGTTGCCGGGATGGGGGGTCGGGCCCTGGGGGATGGTCTCGACCGCGCTGGGTTATGTACTTGTGGGGGCCGGCTTGGTCGTAATCGGCCTGCGTCGGCCGAGGATGGCAGTCTTCCCGGTTTGGGGCGTCGCCTATGCGGTGGGCTACACCTTGTTGAGCGTTCCGGGATACACCTGGTATCGACTGCCGGTGATCTTCATACTGACCGTGATCGCAGGCATGGGATTCGAGGCCGTCGTTCGACTGGTCCTCGGCGGTCGGCGGCCCGGCGGGATGAGATCTGTCACGGTGTGGGCTTTGGCGGTCGGCGTAATCGTCGCTGCAGGGTGGCAGACCGCCGGCGCTCTCCGAAGGCCACCGACAGATTACCGGGGCCCGGCCTATCTCACGGTGGCCCGGTGGCTGAATTCTGATGCGAATCCGAGGCAGTCGGTCGCCTTCTCCGAAGTGGGTGCGCTTGGATATTACACTGATCTCGCTGTCGTCGACCTGGTGGGATTGGTGACGCCCTCGATGATTCCCCACATACTCAACCGGGATTTTGCCACCGGTTTCTGGGAGATCATGCCGGATTATCTGATCGAACTCGAAGGCAGTGAGTTTACCCGACCCATCGTCGAAAACCCCCTCTTTCTTGGAAGTTACTCCCAGGAAGTGATCGTTGATGGTCCTGGAGATCGGTCCCTGACGATCTACCGGAGGCGGTCGGGACCGGTGGGGCAGTACTGACGCCGCCGACTACCGCCGGCGCCGAATGCCCGCTGTCCGCCGGAGGATTATCGGCAATCCCGCCGGGGACTTTCCCGGAGTGCCACTATTTTCAAGCCGGGAGAGGAATCGCCCGTTCGGGCGGGGAATGACTCTATTGATTCCTGTTCTCAAGATTAATCATGATCTTGACCTTCGGGGTATACCTGTTACATTCGATCAGCGAGGATCCAGGAATCGAGCCGCCCAGACCATTATTGACGCTGGTTTTCACTGGATACGATGACTGATTCGAACCAGAAACGGGGAACACACCTTTTGGTGGACGGTTCCGACAGCCGTTGTTCTGACCGGGAACAGGCGTTGGGTGGGACTGCGCCGGCTCCGTTGGTTTTGATGGTCGGGCCCGACGCACGAGCGACCGTTCTGGGGGACTTTTCGGTCATCAGGGTTGAGCGGCTCTCGGAGGCCCTGTCCTTTCTCGATCGAAACACGGCGACTGCAATCGTTGCCGATCTCAACCTCCCAGACAGCAGTGGCATTTCAACCCTCCAGCGGCTCCTGAATCGCGCCGACGTGTCACCGATCATCGTGTTGGTTGGTGAGACGCCGGAGGATCACGCGATTGCACTCAAGGCCCTGGAAAACGGTGCATCAGCCTATCTGCCGCGGCGAGCAGCAACCGCGGATGTCTTGGGCCCACTCGTGGAGAGCGTCGTAGTCACGACAAAGAACTCCGCTGATCTGCAACGGTGTGAGGCTCGACTGCGGGTGGCGGTCGAGGGGGCCGGGGATGGGCTGTGGGAGTGGGATTTTCGGACGAAGGCGTTCTATTGTTCGCCCCGGTGCAGCGCGATTCTTGGTTTTCCTGCGCAAGAGACGATCGACTCCCCCAGTCGTTGGTTCGACAGGGTACACCCTGATGACCTGAGGCACCTCCATGCCCACTTGGATGCCCACCTCGAGGGGGCCCGGGGGTCATTCGAGTGTGAACATCGATTGCTCAACGGTTTTGCCGATCCCCATTGGATCCTTGCTCGAGGGCGGGCGGTGCGGGATTTGGACGGCAAGGTGACCTGGATGTCCGGTTTTTTGATGGATATCACCGATCGGCGCCGGAACGAAGAACAGGCGATCCACAAATCCCTTCACGACGAGTTGACCGGTCTGGCCAATCGAGGCCTCTTTATCGACCGTCTCGAGCGGTCCCTGACCATTCCCGATCGAGATGGGGGTGGGGATCTGTCGATACTGTTCGTTGACCTGGACCACTTCAAGCGTGTCAACGATCTTTACGGCCATGCCGCCGGAGATCGGGTCCTTATCGAGGTGGCCAGGCGCCTTGAGTCCGTGGTGAGGCCGGGAGACACCGTGGCCCGGTTGGGCGGTGATGAATTCGGAATCCTGCTGGCGAACGTTCAGGGGGCCGAACTGGCGATCCACGTTGCCCAGAGGATCCTCGATTTGGTGTCACAACCGATTTCGGTCGGCAAGAACGAAATGGTCGTCAACTCCAGTATTGGGATAGCCACCAGTGACACCGGGTATCAGAACGCCGCCTCGATTATCGATGACGCAGACTTGGCGATGTACCGCGCCAAGAGTCTTGGTCGGTCGAGATACCAGGTCTGCAACCCACTGATGCACGAGAGAGCGGTGTCCAGGGTCAATCTGGAAACGGAGTTGCGGCTGGCGGTTGACGATCACCAGTTCGAGATGCACTACCAGCCGATTGTCGATCTGGGGTCGGGCCGAGTGGTTGGTGTCGAGGCGATGGTTCGGTGGCAACACCCCGAGCGGGGTATGCTGACGCCCGCTGAGTTCATTGACGTCGCCGAGAGCAGTGGGCTTATCGTGCCTCTGGGATGGCGGGTCCTTGAGGATGCGTGCAAACAGGTCGGGAGGTGGCGTCGCAACATACCGGAGTCCGAGGAACTCTTTCTCAGCGTCAACCTTTCGCTGAAGATCTTAATGGCCCGAGGGATGCGCGTTCGCCTGGTGGAGACATTGGAGAGAGCCGGATTGCCCGCGTCCGCTCTGGTTCTGGAGTTCCCCGAAGCCGTGATCCTTGATCATGGCGACCACGCCCAGGAGAGGTTGAAGACCTTACGGGCGCTGGGTGTCCGGTTGGCTATCGATGATTTCGGCCTGGAACACGGCTCGATCAGTCAACTGGACCGAAAGATCTTCGACATGCTCAAGCTGGACCCGTCGATCACCGAACGGGTCAACGACGTGTCCTCGGGCGATCGTTTGCCGCCCTCGCTGATTGGTGTCGCCGCTCAGCTCGGAGTCGAGGTTGTCGCAGAAGGTGTCGAGACCGGCGAGCAACTCGAGGCTCTCTGTCGGCTGGGATGCCGACTGGCCCAGGGCTTCTGGTTCGCCTCACCGGCCAAGGCGGAGGCGGTCGAGGATGCCCTGACCCAGCCGCCTCAGTGGTGGACCAATCCGCGAGGTGTATGGAAGTCGTGGCAACAGACCTGACATGAGGCGCTTGCATTACTCTAGGGAAATGCAACGAAGAGGAAAAATAGCCACAAAAAGGCGCAAAAAGGCACGAAGAGAAAAACACTGAAGGCAGTGTGTCGCAAACCACCCCCAGATTCGCTCAACTCAAGATATAGTCACTACGATGGCGATTGAGATTTACACCGATGGTGGTTGTCGTCCCAACCCGGGCCCCGGTGGTTGGGGTGTGGTAATTCTCGGATTGGGAGAGGCTCCGGTCGAACTGTCCGGCAGCGAGGAAGAGGCGACCAACAACCGCATGGAACTGCGGGCGGCGATTGAGGCTTTGAGATCGCTGGACTGCCCTTCAGAAATCGACCTCCATACCGATTCACAATACGTTCGCCAGGGCATCACCTCGTGGATGGAGGGTTGGAAACGGCGTGGTTGGAGGACGGCGGCGGGCGATCCGGTGCAAAACCAGGACCTCTGGCAAGAGCTGGAAGCGAAGCTGGAGCGGCACCAGGTTGCGTGGCACTGGGTGCGGGGCCATGCGGGCAACCGGTGGAACGAGAGGGCGGACGAGCTGGCATCGGCGGCCATCCCGAGGGTTACGGGTCTGGTTGATGACCGTGGTGCAGTGCACATCGTCCTGGCGGTGGCCTACTCGGGCAAAATGAATCGGGGGGCATGGGCTGCGACCCTGAGATTCGAGGACCGAGAAAAAGCGTTCTCAGGTGTGGTCGACGGGGCGACCGCCAACCAAATGCATATCCTGGGCGCCGCACTGGCTTTGGAAGCGATGAAGCGGCCGGTTCGGGCCCATCTCTATACGGCCTCGGATTACCTCAAGGACGGAGCGACCTCATGGCTGGGCGGCTGGCGTTCCCGCGGCTGGACGACCCGCGAGGGCAAGCCGGTCAGCAACCGGGAAGCCTGGCAGCGGTTGGAGCGGCAGATCGACCGACACGGCCTGACCTGGCATGTCGAAAAGACCGACGACGCCTTCGACGAGATGAACGAAGTTAAAAACGCTGCGAGAGAGGCTTTGGGAGTTCCGGTAAAGACCAAGAGGTCGAAGAAGAAGGGTTAGCTTCATCACCGGCCTTCGGGGCCGCTTCGCAACCCCGCTCGGCCATTTTCCTCAAGGGGCAACATTTCAGGGATCGGGAGGGGCTCGCCCCTTGAGGAAAAGACCTCGGCGGCCTACACCGTTGGCGGAGACTCTGTTGCCGAAGTGACCGCCGTGGGTTGCCAAGCTCGGATTTTTCCTTCACAGCGCATGAATCGGGGGGCCTCCCCCAGAAAAATCCGAAGCATGGCACGCCCCGATTGAGGGGATTGGGCGCTCTCAAGGTTGGGCAGCGGCATCGACCGCGTCGCCAAACCCGAGCGCCCTTCTTAGACGGGGGTGCGGGGTCAGGCCTTCTTCATCCGGCATCGTTTCCAAAACTGGTATCGCTGCGAAGAATGCCTGACCGGGCTCCCCTCGGCGCCGCTCTCAGTGACCGAGTCTGGGCTGAAGCCGTAGGCCGCCGCTCGTCATTTCTGCGGGGCCAACTGTTCTTTGCGTTCCGTATTTCGCTTCGGCCCCGCAGAATTCCGACGCTGGGTCGCCCGTTGGGCGGACCAGAAGGCCGGGGCCGAAAATCTCAAGGCGGTACGCTCATTTACCGTCTATTGTTGAGAACGAGATGACCTGCCGATCTAACAAAGTCGGGAAGGACGGACCTGGTACTGATGCCTACTACCCGCCTGAAGCGGACCACCGAGAAACGTCACTCGACTCGAACCCGTCGGCGAACAGGGACAGACAGTCGGTGAAAGTCAGAAGCCCCGCATAGCCATAGGCGACAAAGACGTGGCCTCCGCTCGCTGCGACGTCATACGCCCGCCGAGGAGAAATGTAGTAAGCGCCGACCTCGACCGGAGCGTTCGGCGTCGACACGTCGATCACCCGAAGCCCGGCAGTGAAACTGGCGACGTATGCGTAGTGCTGGAAGAGCGCGACCCCGTACGCCGTGCTACCGTTCCACGCACCGACCTCGACCGGGTTCGCCGGGTCGGAGACGTCGATGACTCGCAGACCCCAACCCGCCACGTAGGCGTAGTCGCCCGACACGACGATGCCGTAGCCGGAGAAGCTGCCGTACGCAGCGATCTCCACGGGGCTCGACGGGACCGACACGTTCACCACCCTCAGGCCTCCGTTGTACCCGTCGGCGACGAATGCGTATCCGTTGGCCACGTCCACCGCGTAGGCGGCCGTTGGGGTGTCGATGAAGCCGATCTCGCTCGGGCTTGATAGTACGGTCACGTCGATGATTCGCAGCCCGGCGTCGTCGGCGGCGACAAACGCGTGGTTGCCGGACACGGCAATCCCCCTGGCGATGCCGGGGGTATCGACCACACCCACCTGTCCGGGGCTCGACGGGTTGGAGACGTCGATGATCCGCAGACCCGCACTCGAGTCGGCGACAAAGGCGTGACCCTGGCTCACCGCGACATCCTGAGCGTTATCGCACTCCTCCGCGAAGCCCACTTCATACGGAGACGATGGATTTTCGGCATCGACGATCCGCAGCCCCGCAGGGTCCGCGGCGAGGTAGACGTATCTCCCCGAAGCTGTGACCCCGTTGGCGTGACCATAGGTGAGATGGTGGGCGACCTCGACCGGCGCCGTCGGTATCGAGACGTCAAGCACACGCAGCCCACCACCGTCTGCAACATAGGCGTACCCGGGAGAAGTGGCGACGGCTTCGGGATTCCCGGCGGTGTCGAAAAAGCCGATCTCAACCGGAGCCGAAGGCGTCGAGACATCAATCACCCGCACGGAGGAATAGTCCGCGACAAAAACCAGGCCGCCCGCCACCGCAACGCCGGACGCGTATCCCGGCGTGTCGAGGTGGCCGATCAGGACCGGGCTGGAAGGGTTCGAAACGTCGGCCACGCGCAGGCCGGCGTGGTGCGATGCAATGAACGCGTGGTTACCGACGACCTCGACATCCATCGCCGTGACGTCCAGCCAGCCGACCAGCGCCGGCGCCGTCGGCGTGGCGACGTCGACGATCCGGAGGCCACCGGCCTCCTCCGCAAGATAGATGTGGCTGCCCGAAACCGCAACCTGCGACGAGTATCCCGGTGTGTCGACCCAGCCGACTTCGACCGGGGCCGAGGGATCGGAGACATCGATCACCCGCAGGCCGTCGAGCAGCGTCGCGACGTATGCGTATGAACCGGAGACGGCAACTCCGCGCGCGTCGCTCGCCGTGACCAGGGTGCCGATCACTGCCGGTTCGGTCGGTTCGGAGAGATCGACCACACGCAGCCCGGCGATCTCGGCCGCCAAAAAGGCGTGGTTGCCCGAGATTGCGACGTCGACCGTCTTGCCTCCGGCGAACGCCTCACCGATCAGCTGAAATGCCGCCGGATCCGTGACGTCCCCGACCATCAGCGTCCGTTCACCGGCAAAGACGACAGTGCTGCCGGACACCGCAACCGCCTCTGCATAGCCGTACGAGCGCCGGCTGACGGCGCTCGGGCACTGCTCGCCGTACGCCAAAGGTGCCACCACCAGGAGGAGCAGCGCCAGACTGAGGGAGTACCGCATTGCCTCTCCGATCACTTCCACGCAACAACCTGTCTTTTGTGTCTTTCCTCGTACAGCCGAGCATATCACGATCGGTGGGTGTCGCAAGGGTTTCGGGTAGGCTCGAAAGGTGCCTGGCACAGCGAACTAGTGTAGTGCGCCCGAGATTCCTACCATCTCCTGACGGCCCTCCACACCGCTGGTTTCGTTGCTCCTCCTTGAAGTAGCCCAGCTACGACTGCGTTGTCGCGCCTCGTCAGCGGCGCGGATGACTCGCCAGCCAATGGAACGAACTTCAGGCGCACTACACTAGCGTTGTTGAATTATCGGTTCTTTGGGGGCCATACAAGGTCCTTGGGGAGAGCACCCCCGGT
>DAOWGJ010000020.1 GCA_030637505.1 Holophagae bacterium | reverse complement strand
ACGTCGATGGCGGTGACCTCAAGGCCCCGGCACTGGAGATCCAGGGTGTGACGGCCTGCGCCGGCGCCGGCGTCCAGTACTGCACCCTTACAGCGTTCGAGCGCCCTCCGGTCCAGGTCTTCCAGGCGGTCCTTATCCGGGCGATAGTAGTGGCGGACGGCGACATCCTCGGAGTCGAAAACGTCGCTGTCGATCCGAAGGAGGGCGTCGTGCCGGCCGTTGTGGTAGGCGAGAAGGGCTGCGCCCAGCGGTTCCCAGGGATCAAGAGGGATCATTGGGCCGCGGTGGAGGTCGGGATGTCATCCGGGTCCATCACTCGGTAGACCGGCATCAGACCGACGCTCTCGTCCCAGAAGGCAGTTCGGCGGTACCACCAGATGTACCGGGCCCCGCCGTTGCCGGCAAACTCTTCATCTTCGAGGGCGGCATTCCATGCCGTTCGAGTTTCAGGATCTGACAGCATGTCCCGAGCGAGGCCCTCCAGGGTGTCCAGCCCTATGTACTCCTTTCTTTCGAAGACCGAGTTCAGGAGGCCCCACCGCACCAGGGAATCCGGAGCTTCGGGCTCGAGCAGCTGCACCGCGACCTCGAATTCCGGCTGGTCAGCGGGGATCCACAGGGCGCCTGCCGGGATCGTGCGACGTTCTGTTTGGCGGCTGGTTTCGAAATCCTCGATCACAACCCTGCCCTGGTAGGGACTGTCAGCGGTCTCGGGCCCGGTGAGGCGGATGGTCTCGACCTCCATGGTCACCGGACTGTCGAGGATTTTCAGAATCAGACCGTGGTCTTTCAGGCGCTGGTGCGCCTCGGTCCAGCCGGGCATCAGAACGTAACCGCGGGGGCGTTCGATACTCAGCTCCGTTTCCGGTCGGTGGCGCCAGGGTACTTCCAGGACCGGGTCTTCCGTCGAGCAATTGAAGTGGATCATCGGGCTGCCGGTGACCATGGAGTCTTCGGTCGTCCATTTGCAGACAGGGAAGAAAACGGTGTCATCGCCGGTCGCTGTCCGCCACCGCAAGACGATGTCGGATGGTTTTGCATCGGGCAGGCCAAGATCGATCGTTCGTGCCCTGGCCTGGTCCACCGCCGTGACCAGAGCTCGGGGTTCTCGTGCGATCTCGCGCAGGAGTTCTTCCAGCATGGCCTTGTTGGCCCGTACACGAGCCTCGTAGGGCGCGTAGGCGTACATTTCGACCAGGAGGGAAATCCGGTTGCGGAGGGTGAAATAGCCGGTGGAGAATCGAGGTCCGGCGACCGAGGAGTCGATGCCCCGTGACGGGTCGTGCCGATCGATCAGGCTGACGTAGGGACCGTTTGGGATGCCTGCCTCGTCGAGCTTCTCGAATACCGGCGGAAGGTGGTCATCAAGCCACCGGTCGAGGCTGGGCGACAGTTGCGGGGCCTCGGCTCGGGACCAGGTCAAGAGCCAGTGGTGGTGGGAGCCGTTTGTCACATGGTTGTCGACGTGAACGTGGGGTTGCCACCGGTTGACGAGGGATGCCAGAGCGATAGCCTCCACGGTGTCCAACTTGAGGTGGTCGCGGTTGAGGTCGAGACCGGTGACTGTTGTCCGGAAGCCCATTCCACCGACGGGTCCATGTTGATTGGCCCGGTTGGTCGGGGAGACGTCTTCGTGGCCGTCGGCGTTGTAGATCGGCGCGAAGAGGATGACGCCTGCATCGAGCAGGTCGGTGTTTCTGCCGAGCACGATGTCACGGAGAATCATCATTGACGCGGTCTTGCCGTCGACCTCTCCAGGATGAATGCAGCTCTGGATCAGCACGACTGGCTTGCCGGCGGCATGCGCGGCTTCTGGGGTGAACAGCCGGTCTTTGGATACGATGACCAGGGGTAGCCGGCGCCCAAGTCCTGAGTTCCCGAATGTGGTGACCTGGATCATTTCGGATTCGGCCGCCGCTCGTTCGAGGAACTCGAGGGTTTGTGTGTGGCTCGCGGTGATCTCGAAGGTGGTTTTCTCGGCGACGGTCAACCACTGTTCGGGCATACCTTCGGCCAATGAAATCAAAGGTGCGGCCAGAACCAGTATCAATGTGACGGACAGCGGAACGGAAGTGCGTTTCATGCCGATACTGTACGTGTTTTTTTGGTTGGATGTTTGGGAGATGGGAAGCTGGGAGGCGGGAGGCGCGGTGGTGGGCCAAGGCCCACCCTACGAGAAAGTCGGCCTTTTGTAGGGTGGGCCTTGGCCCACCAGTGGCCTAAGAGCACCCCTGGTGATTTCCTGCGACCTGAGACCTTACATGGCTTTTTCGAGGCTGTTCGTGGATCAGTGACCATGGGACCGCGCTATGCTCTGGAACATGACCACATCGGCGAACGGCCTTCACGCGATCGAGGCATCCGAGATCCACGCACGCAGAGAGAGGGTTTTCCTGGTCCTTTCCGGCCTGTTTCTGGGCACTCTGGCCATGCTCAATATCCTGGGCATCAGCAGGTTCATCAAACTCGCCGAGGTGATGACGGGAGACGGCGGGAGCATGGTGTTCGCGGTAGCCGTCGGGGTGCTGCCCTATCCTCTGACCTTTTTGTGCACCGACTTCATCAGCGAGCTCTATGGCCGAAAGAGGGCCAACTGGGTGGTCTTCGTCGGCTTGTTGCTCAATATTTGGGTCGTGTTTCTGCTCTGGTTGGGTGGTGTGCTTCCGGGCTTTGAACTCCGAGATCCCGCAACTTCGGAACTGATTCGTGATGCTGCCGGGCGACTTCCGGTCTTTTATGAGATCCAAGCCCTGACCTTCGGCGCCGTCGGAGCGTCGATGATCGCCTACCTCGCGGCCCAGTTCTGTGACGTCTACCTTTTCCACTTCTGGAAAAGGCTGACCCATGGGCGGCATCTGTGGCTCCGACATAATGGTTCGAAACTGATCAGTCAGCTGGTCGACACGACCGCAGTCATCCTGATAACCCACTACTACGCCAAGGCGTTGCCGATCCAGATCGACCAACCGGTCGCCCGCCAGCTGATGCTGTATATCTTTACCGGTTACGCCTTCAAATTCGTTATCGCCCTGGCTGACACCGTTCCGTTTTACATCGGGGTGCGTTGGCTCAAGAGGTACCTACGGATAGACGAGGTGTCAGGCTCTGAGAGCTGAGAGCTGACAGCTGACAGCTTCTTCATACCCCGAACGAGTCTCCACAACTGCAGGTCTTGCTGGCGTTGGGGTTTGAAAAGACGAAGCCCTTGCCGCGCAGGCCGCCCTCGTAGTCGATCGTGGTGCCCCGAAGATAGACGGAGCTTCTGGCGTCCAGGAAGACCTGGATCGCCTCGAGGTCGACGACGAGGTCACCGGCGGATTTCGGGGCGAAATCCATTTCGTAGGACAGACCCGAACATCCGCCGCTTTGCACTGAAATTCTCAAACCGACATCGGCATCGGACTGTTCGTCTTCAAAAATCTTCGTGACCTCGCGAAGGGCTCGCGCGGTCATGGAAATCGTGGGCCCGGAGGTCATCGCCGGTCCAACGGAGAGAGGGCTGATTGTCGTCATGGTCTTTCCTCCATTTACCGGGGATATAACATGAGAACGGTTATCAAAATTCCATCCGATTCATGTTTCTTGGTGAAATTTCCTCCGGGACCTTTTCCTCCCGTGCTTTTTGCCTGGGGCAGGGCCGGCATGATAATATCGGGTTCAAGACTCGGTCTCGACAAAATACCAACTGAGGAGGGCGCGATGAAACGACGGTGGTTGATGGTCGGTGGATGGACGGGTGTCGTAGTTCTGATCGGTGCGCTGGGTGTGGTGGATGCCTGGGCCGATGGCTGGACGCAAGTGACGCTGGATGCAGGCATTCTTCCCTTGGAAAATCGAGTCGTGGCCTTGGGGCCAGGCATGGCAACGCCCGACCTGATGGTATTTACGCTGTGGAATACGGCGCCCAATGTGAACCACCTGGGCGCCTTTCTGGTTCCGGATCCATACGATGGAACCGGTGTCGGGTTCACACAGGACATCGACGTGGGACCGTTGTTTGGCGTCGGTAACATCTGTGTCATTGGGGAGAACCAGGTGGTCATTCCCTACATCAAGGCCAACGGTGGGAATTTTGATGTCTTTGTGGCCGAGTACAACGGTGTGTCGTGGTCGACATCGGCCATAGCGGCGACCTCGGCAGACGTCTATCACACCACGGACTGCTTCCTCACAAGCGATGGAATCCACCTGATGGTCCTCAACGTGACCCAGGACAGGTGGGAGTTCTTTCAACGTCCGTTGCCGACTGAGCAGCGAGGCTCGGGAGGTTGGATAATGATCGATTCGCTCGGCACACCTGAGTTGGGCGACCCCCCGCAGGACCCATTTGATCCTGGCGGCGCGATCGGCTTCGCCCGGTCGAGGTCGAGTCTATTCGCCCAGGGGACATTCGATCAGGTTTTCCAGACCGGTCTCCCGATGGAAGGAGATCTCGGCGGTTACCTTCTGATCGGGTCCTCGAACACGGGAGATATCGACGGAGCTTACCTGCCCAGAAACTACGACCGTGATCCTTTTTTTGAGCAGAACGCCGACCTGCCTCTCCGGCGCAAACGGGGAAGTGCTGCCTCCGATATAATGTGGGTTGCCAACCAGGAGAGTGGCCAGCTCCTGTTGACTCGATTCGGCATCACCGACCCCGGCCTTGATCAGACGATTACCTTGGGTTCGATCGGAGCGGGGAGTCTCCTGTCATTCCAGGGAATAGGAATTGCCACAGGCCCGGCGGGTAACGTCTATGTCCTCGCCGACAAGGCATACCGGGTGACGCCTGATCTGGTGTCGACGCAGATGACCGGCTACCCCTTCCAGGGACTTGGCGGGCCGGCCGATATTGTATTTCCGGATGGAATGGCCAAGGGCTTTGCCGTCGGTCCCGGGAGCCAGGTGTTGGGGATCCTCGTCGTCGATGCGATCTTCCTCTCGGGTTTCGAGGGAGGAAACACCTCGGCCTGGTCGGCTACGATGCCGTAAACCAGCTGGTCGCATCTCCCCATTCTTTTTTGGCAAGATTGGGAACCGTGCAGTCCTCGGCCGGAAACCCAATCGGGAAGAGAATGAAGGGTCGCTCGTTGGATGGTCGCTCGAGGATGGTGTTGAGAAAACGCATCGGTTGTGGCGTGTGGGTCAGGGTCGAGAGTCCCATCGTCTGGAGCGCGGCAATGAACAGACCGCAGGCAATTCCGACGCTTTCGTTGACGTAGTAGTTGGTTCTTTTGGACCCGTCGTCATTGAGACCGTGAACCTCTTTGAACACGACGATCAACCAGGGTGCGACCTCAAGGAAGGGTTTGCGCCAGTCCAAGCCGAAGGGCGCCAAGGCGTCAAGCCACTCCTGCGGCGTCGTGCCGCCCTCCCAGAAGGCCCGTTCCTCGGCTTCGGCGGCGACCCTGATCTCTCGCTTGACGACGGGGTCGGAGACGGCAACGAAGGACCAGGGTTGTCGATTGGCCCCCGAGGGAGCGCTGTTGGCGGCCTCAAGGGCCTGCTCGATCAGGACACGAGGCACGGGGTCCGGGGCGAAATCCCGTATTGATCTCCGTTTGAGGAGTTCCTCGACCAGGGCCCTGCCCCGATGCAGCATCTCATCTTCCGCAAGACGGGGGGGCGAAAAAGCATGGCGTGGGAAAGGAGGTTGTTTCATACGACGAGAATATCAGGCAACGCGCTGGAAAGTCGGACTCGAGTTGCCGGTTTCCAGTTTCCGGTTTCTTTCCGGTTCGCGGTAGTCTCTCTCGGGTGAAAGATAAAGATCCCACAGTCCGCGACCGGCCGGGCAGGATCTCCGGAGAGGTCCCGTCCGGTGAGCTCGAGGCTCTGCCACGGTTGGGTGGATTCACCTTCGACCGGTTGCTGGGTTCCGGAGGCATGGGCCGGGTCTACCTGGCTCGGGACGTTGCCCTCGACCGATGGGTGGCAGTCAAACTGTTGCGGTCGGACGATCCTGAAACTCTTGCCAGATTTTCACGTGAGGCCAGGGCCCAGGCAGGGATTCAGCACGATCATGTCTGTCCGGTGTACGAGGTGGGAGAGGTTGAGGGCCGACCGTACATCGTCATGGCTTTTGTCGATGGGGTCACTCTGTTGGACGCGGTCGAGGAAATGGGGTTGGAATCGACCGTCTTGGTGATCGCCGACGTCGCCGACGCGCTCCATGCGGCCCATCGAACCGGATTGATCCATCGCGACATCAAGCCGTCGAACATCATGGTCGAATGTGCCGAAGATCGGGGGTGGCACGGCTGGGTGATGGATTTCGGTATCGCCCAGGATTTGGCAGGCGAGGATTTGACCGTTACCGGGGCGACTCTCGGCACACCGGCCTTCATGTCGCCCGAGCAGGTTCAAGGAGGCCGCGGAGGATGTGATCGGAGAACGGATGTCTACGGCCTCGGCGCGACGCTCTACCGGGCCCTGACCGGCAGACCGCTGTACGAGGGGTCCGGCGCGGTGGAGATCCTGGTGCAGGTGGCCTCTGCCGAACCGGCGGCGCCGAGGGCGGTCAAGCCCGGAATTCCCAAGGACCTGGAGACCATCATCCTCAAGTGTCTCGAAAAGGACCCGGCCCGACGGTATGACAGTGCCGCCGCCCTGGCTGACGATCTCAGGCGGTTTCTGGGCGGCGAATCCATCCAGGCCCGTCGGGCGGACTGGACCTATCGACTGGCCAAAATCATCCGAAAGAACCGTCTTCCGGCAGCCGTCATCGTCATCTCCGTCGTGTTGATCGGCATTATCGGTGGGCTTGCACTGCGTTCCGTGTGGCGGGCTCGCCAGGAGACGGTTCTGGCCCAGGCTTTCGCGCAAGAGGTCAAGGAGATGGAATCGACGATGCAGAGGGCTCATCTGCTGCCTCTGCACGACATCAGACCGGAGATCGGCGAGGTTCGGGATCGAATGGAACGCATCGAAGGCCGGATGGAGGAAGAGGGCTCACCGGCGAAGGGCCCGGGACACTACGCTTTGGGGCGTGGTCACCTGGTTCTGGAACAGTACCCCGAGGCACTTCGGCACCTTCAACTGACTTGGGATGGGGGCTATCGCAACCCGGATGTTGCCTATGCCCTCGGACTGACATTGGGAGAGATCTATCAAACAGAGCGCCACCGAGCGTTACGAATGAGCGGCGAGGCTGTCCGCAATGAGCGTCTTCGAGACATTGAGGCCGACTACCGGGATCCGGCGCTGGAATACCTACAGCAGACGTCCGATCTCGACCCGGCTGGGCGGGCTTACGCCGAAGGGTTGATTGCTTTGTACGAGGAAAGATTTGACGATGGTCTTGAACTGGCTGCAAACGCACTCGACCTGGCCCCAACGTTTTTTCAGGCCAGTCTGCTCGAAGCCGATATCGAGATCGCTCGGGGAACGGATCTTTTCGGCAGTGGTGACATCGAAAAGGCCGAGGCCTGTTACGCCCGGGCGGGCATCGCCCTGGCAGAAGCCGTGGAGATCGGACGAAGCGATCCGTCGGTGCATCGGAGTCGGTGCCGCTTGCTGACAATGACCCTCGAGAGTTCAACCCAGCGGGGAACGGCTGCTGAGGGTGATTTCAATGCTGCGGCTGACGTTTGTGGGGAAGGATTACGCATCAATCCTGACGATGTCCAGGCCCTGGCGGCAGTAAGCCAACTTTGCTGGAGGTGGGGAACCCAGTTGATGAAGATCGGGGCCGACCCTGTTCCCGTACTGCGGCAGTCTGTGGAAATGGCGGAGAGTGCAGTCTCCCTCGATCCGACCAATTCCATCGCTCTCAATGATCTTGGCGTCGCCCTCAGCAAGTTGGGGCTCAATGACCTCAAGGCCGGGGACGACCCCATTGAACACCTCCAAGGGGCGATCGAAGCCTTCAATCGTGCGATCGAGGATCAGTCCTCCAGTCGTCAGGCATACAATAATCGGGGATTGGTCAAGTGGCGCATGGGGCAGTGGGCGATCGTCGGAGGTCAAGACCCGCTGCCCTCCCTTGACCGCGCGGCCGAGGACTTCAGGTCGGCACTCCAGATCTTCGGTGAGGATCCGATTGCCCTGGTCAACCTTGGCGCCGTGCTGTTGACGGCGGGAATGTTCCAGGTTGGCGAGGGACTT
>DAOWGJ010000220.1 GCA_030637505.1 Holophagae bacterium | reverse complement strand
CCTCCTTCGTCCGCGGTACAATCCGCGCCTGCGGAGGGCGGTGATGGAACTCAAGTTCGTCAGACAACTCCCGGGCACGCTCTACTCGGCCGTGGTCATGGAGCTCTTCGAGCGCCTGGCCTACTACGGCATGGTGCTGGTGCTCGGCATTTATATCGTCGACAGGCTCGGCATCCCTGCGGATAAATTCGGATGGATCTACGGTCTGTTCACCGGCCTGCTGTACCTGTTGCCGGTGGTGGCCGGTGCACTGGCCGATCGATTCGGTTACAAGCCGGCCCTAATGATCGCCTTCGCCACCCTGAGTTGCGGTTATTTCATCCTCGGCACGGCGAAGAGCTTTGGTGTGTTGAGCGTCGCGTTGTTGTTGATCGCTTTGGGCGGCTCGATCATCAAGCCGACGATCGCGGGAACAGTGACCCGCACAACAGTGGAGGGCAGAACCCGCCCGGTGGGTTTCGGCTTGTACTACATGATGATCAACGCCGGCGGCCTGATCGGTCCGGTCATCGCCGCCCAGGTGCGGAATCGTAGCGAGTTCCGCTATGTGTTCTGGGTATCGGCTGCGGCTTGCGTGCTGATGTTGGTGCAGGCCGCAGTGGCTTTCCGCGAACCGGTTTCTGCCGAGGATCGCGCCTCGGGGAAGCCCCTCAAACAGGTCTTCGCCGAGATCCTCATGGTGCTGGCCAACTGGCGCTTTGTGCTGCTGCTGGTGATCTTCTCGGGCTTTTGGGGAATGATGAACGTGCTCTTCGGTTTCATGCCCCTGTACGTGGAGACCTTCACCGATCTCGCGGGCATCGAGGCGGCGATCAACTCGGTGCTGGATCTCGGGCACTGGCTCAATCCTGAGGTCTTCATCTCCATCGACGCTCTGCTGATCGTGCTGTTGCAGGCCCTGATCTCCTACCTGACACGGCGCTGGCGCACAATCTCAGCAATGTTCATAGGCACCACAGTGGCCACCTTGGCGTGGGTCCTGCCGGCCCTTTCTCCGGCAGCTTTGGTGGTGGGGCTCGGCATCGTGGTCTGGTCCCTGGGAGAGATGATCTGCTCAGCCCGCTTCTTCGAGTATTGCGGCACCATCGCTCCCAAGGACCAGGTGGCCGTCTACCTCGGCTATTCGTTCTTCGCCATCTTCATCGGCAACCTCTATTCGGGGCCCTGGGCCGGGTGGCTCTATGAGCGGTACATTCGTATTCCCCACGCTGCCGGAGGCGAACCCAACGCCCTGCCGTTCTTTGCGGGTGTCATGTTGATGGGCGCCATCGCGGCGGTAGGCCTCGCACTTTACGGCCGATTCGTGGCACCAGCGGAGGCAGCAGATCAAGGGGCTGACGCGCCGGCGCGCCCGGGCCCTGAATAAGTTCTCCGGTGAGGCTCTGATTCGACCTCACTGGGCAGGCATCTGAAGCCACTGGGAGTCGTCGTGCCAGGGTTCGGCCGTGACCAGGATGGGGTCGTTGGTGCGGTTGTCGACGACGGAGGCGTAAGCGTAGAAACTGCACTGTGGGGTCGGTGTGGCCAGTACAGCAAACCCGTCTGGAACGAATGAATCGGTCACTTGGGAAAAGACGTTGTTCAGTTGTTCGACGCCGAAGGGCGGAAGATCGACGCTGAGGGAACCCAAGTGCTGCCCCGGGCCAGAGTGCAAGTCGATGGTGACATGCATCGGGTCGGAGCACGCGTTCACCAGACCCATATTGGTGCGGAATCCGGTGTTCAGGCTGGGCGAATGGGCCAGTTGAATCAGCCGACCCGACTCGAAATTCCAGATGGCGTCGGAGGATCTCAAACCAGGGACCAGTTGCCCGTAGGTCCCTTCCCCTCCGTCGTCGAAAGTGCGGCTCGAAACCATGACCGGGCCGCCCGAGGGTGTGATGCGCAAGGCTCCGCTTCCGCTGGTTGAGAACAGCGATGAGACAACATCCGGGATCCTAACCGAACTCGACGCCTCGAGTGTCAGGGCCTTCGACAGCGGTTCATGGTCGGTGTCGCCCCGTTTGAAAAGGTCGAGGAAGCAAACAATCGGTGTCTCATGCGGGTTATGGAGTTCGAGATCTGAGCGCCATATCGACCCACCGTATCCAGCGGTGTGAGCCACCGCAGGCACGGTGACTACCGAGCGGTCGCCGACCAAAAAGCTCATCCAGCCGTGGTAGTCAATGGCCAACACTGTGTCGCCGTCCCAGGCCATGGCCTCCACGACGACTCCCGAACCCCGTCTCGGCAGGGTCTCCCATTGGTTTCCATTGTCACTGACAAGGTAGACGGAATGTTCGCCCCAGACTTGGGGCCCCGCGCCGACAACCCACCGGTCGCCTGCCCACACCACGCGACGGAGATGCCGGCCCATAGGTTGGATCTGCCATTCCTCGCCGTCGGAGCTTGTTGCGAGATCGTAGAGGCTGAGTGCCAGGAATTGGGAACCATTCCACGCAATATCCTCGATCCCCAATCCAATATTGACGTTGGTCCAATGCACGCCGTCGCTGCTGTAGGCAATGCCGGTCGAGGTCGCAGCGACGTACCGGTCATCGGCCCAAATGACCTGGCGGGCCCGCAGCTCGTCGACGCTCACTTCCCGAACCTGCCAGAGGAGGCCATCCTCGCTGGTCCCAATCGTAGTGGTGTTCCCTCCTGGGTCGCTCCCGATCGCCAGCCAACGGCTACCATTCCAGGTGACGCTATGGAGGCATCCGCCGGGCCACTCTGCGGCAGACCAGGTCTCGCCGTCAGTGCTGGAGAGCACCATGTTGCAGCCCACGGCGAGAATCTGGCTTCCGTTGAATCCCAATCCCCACAGACGCTGCTGTGGACTTGAAAGGTTGACAGCCATTTCCCAGTCGAGACCATCTGAGCTGATTGCAAGCCCGTCGGGTCCCACGGCGACCCAGGTGCCATCCGCGAACACAAGGTCGTTCCAGTCATTGAATTCGATCACCGTCGGCGGCTCGACCATCACCACCCGGTGCGCGGCGCCCTGGGTGTGGGCCGCCTGGGTCATCGGGTCGCCGGTGTTGTTGTCCACAACCGAGGCCATGGCCAGGAGTCGTCCGCCGGGTGTCGGGGAAGAGACCACCGCGAACGCGTCAGCCACGGGCTCCTGCGTGAAGCGGCGGAGGACCTGGGAATCAAAGACCGAAGCCAACCCCGGGACCGAGTATGTCGATGTGCCCAAGAGCCCCCCGTCGGCCGAAAAGAAATCGAGTTGCGCCTCCGCCTCGTCTGCCATGGGGTTCGCCAACGCGAGGTTGGTCCGGTAGTCCTGGTCTTCGGTCAGCTGGATCAGGCGGGCTTCGCTGCCGACCTCCAACGCGCCGGCCACAGGCGCACCGGCCATGAACTGCCCGAAGGTTCCCTCGGGCCGATCATTGAAAACCCTCGAACTGACATTCAGTGGACGATCGGAAGCTACCAGCAGAGCTCCTGTGATCACGTCGCCAAAGGGTGACAATGCGTCTTCGAGCCGGAGGGAAGCCGCGGCCGGAATAGTGATTCGAGGACCAACGGCTGCGTCGCCTTCGCCGGCACGGGGGAGGAACACGAGGTGTGCAGGTGCGTCGAACGGATGCGGGTTGTGGATCACGACGTTTGAGTTCCAGACTGTGTTTTTGAGGCCTGCGCCGGAGGTCGCAGCCGGGAAGACCCACACGTGATCCCCGAGGTCGCTGATGTCCGGCTCGATGTTGACCTGCGCGGCGAGGGCACGATCCGAATAGTAGGAGTTGTCTGAGCAGTAATTGATGGTGTAGGTGGTGTAATAAAAAACTGCGCCTTCAGTCCATCGATGGGAGTAGGTCAGGCTGGTTTGAGGGTCCCACAAGCGAAAGGCGGAGGTGTCGGTGAACAAGGGATCGCGGGATTCGACCACGATGTATTCGCCCCACTCCCAGGAATTGAGGACAGAGTTCCAGCTGACGGTGTACGGTTGCCCACTGGTTACCGATTCGGGTGCTTCCATTGTGGTCGTTGGCGGTGCGCCGCAAAACCTTCGAACCGTGACATTTGCGGTTGAACTGTCGCTTCCGTCGTCGTTGTCCACAATGAGGCTCACGGGCCAATCGCCATGATCGGAAAAAATATGGGTAACGGCGGGGCCGTCTGCCGTAGTGCCGTCCTCGAACTCCCAGGTCCAGGCGGTAGGATTGCCGGTGGAAAGGTCCATGAAGTGGACCGGAACGCCTTCCTCAGGCAGCGTCGGGCGCCAGGCGAAGATTGCCGAAGGCGTTTGATTTTGTTCGGAGCAGGCAAGCCGCATCATCAGGCCGGCATCGCCACAGGCAACCGTATTATTGGGGGTGACGATCATATCCCAAAGGTCGGTTTCGGTCCCACGGTCGATAGGGTCCCATTCCAATCCATCCGGGCTTTGCAGGGCGAATCCTTTGTCTCCAACGGCGACGAAAGCCTCGCCGGTCCACCGCACTGTATTGAGATCGAGCAGGGTCCCCGAGGTGTGTTTGTCCCAGGTGAGACCATCGTGACTGCTGAGGATCGATCCTCTGCCGCCAACGGCGACGAATACGCCGTTGCCCCAGGCTGCGCCGGACAAGGGCTGATTGCAGTCAATATCTACCGTGGTCAGAGACAGACCGTCTTCCGAGACCGCGACCCACCCGACCGCTCCCACTGCGACGATCACTTGTTGGTTGGAGGCTACCCCGAGGAAGGGCGCATCGTCTTCGATGGCCATGAAATGCCAATTTGTGCCGTCGTCGGAGACCGCCAGGGTGGCTGTGGTACCGCCGGCTACCCACCGGGACCCGTCCCAGGTGATCGAATGAAAAGCCCACGGCCGGGAAGCCGACCCGGAAGCCGAATGGATCGCAGAGTCCCATTCGCTGCCGTCTGGGCTGCTCAAAATAAGGGAGCCGCCGGCCCACAGCTCATTGACGACCCCTACAGCCATGAATCTGTCGTCCCCAGCCGCAACGTCGTAGATCGTCTCGAGGTCCATCCAGTACACGACCTCCCAGTTAATCAGATCGTCGGAAGCCAGGATTGCGCCCTCGGATTCGGTGTCGGTGCCGGCTGCGGCAACTGCAACTGACCCATTGGAAGCCATGGCGAAAAAATCCAGACCGCTGACCGTGTTGGCCGGTTTCCAGTGCTTGCCTCCGTCGGTACTGTGGGCGATGGTCCCGCCTGGGCCGACGGCAATCGCTGGGAGGGGGGCGGACCCTGATTCAGTGGATGGTCCGACCGATTCAAATTCCAAACCTGGCCCCGAGACCCTTGACCCGTTCCATGTCTGGGCGTCGAAGCTATAGCGTGGCGTATTCCCGCCAACGGTCAGGAATCGGTCTCCAACCCAAGCGATGTCCGTCACCCTGTGAGGGGCGGGGTGGGTGCTCCATTGACCGTCACCGGTGGTCATCACTGCCCGGCCATCCTCAGTGATAGCAACAGTCAGGGACCCGTTGGTCTCTATGGCGCTGAATTTCGAATCAATACCGACATCGACTTGCGACCAACTCAGCCCATCCGAGCTGGTGAGGATCGTCCCTCGACTTCCCGCCGCGATAAATTCAGCGCCGGTCCAAACGACCCCATAAAGACTGGCGTCCGTACCTGAAGTTTGCTCGGCCCATGTGTTTCCAAGGTCGAAAGTGGTGACGATGGTACCGCCTGTTCCAACCGCGACGATCGTAGGACCACTATTCGAGGCAAGGTCGAACAAATTGGCGGTAGTTGGAGTGGTCCCGACCGTCCAATCTCCCCCAGGTCGTCCAGTAACGAAAACTCCTGCATCTCCGACTACAAGATAATCCTCGTCGTGGCCGATCACTGAGTTGAAATTCTGGGCAGAGGGAGGCGTCACCTGAGTCCAACCGACCTCGTTTTCGCTGATCAGAACTGTGCCTTCATCTCCTACGACAACGTAATGGCCGTTCTGGTAGGCCACCCCGTGAAGGTCCCGGTCGGTGGGCAAGGGGTTGATCAGTTGCCAGGTGGAGCAATCGATCGGGGCGGCGTTCGGTTGTCCCCCAAGAGTCGAAATCAGGGCCAATCCAAGGATCAACGACCACCGGCCGAAACCAGGTGACGTCGTCGTGCCAGCCGTTGCACTTTTCAGCTTCACGGAGTGCTCCTTCTTCCTGGTGCTTCGAATGGAGATACGGATCGGAAGGGCCAAGTGTTTGATTACGAAGAATAGCTTGTTGTGCTGAGTCTGAAGTTCGTTTTATCGGATGACCCATCAACTGATGGAACGAGTTTCAGACGCAGTACACTGAGCCCATGAACAATTGCAACTTTGATCTGTTCGTGATTGGAGCGGGTTCGGGCGGGGTTCGAGCCGGCCGGATGGCCGCGGCCACCGGTGCTCGCGTCGCGGTCGCCGAGTGCGGACCCCTGGGCGGCACCTGCGTCAATCTTGGATGCGTACCGAAGAAACTCCTGGTGTACGCCTCTCAAACGGCGGACGGCTTTGAAGATGCCGCAGGCTTCGGTTTCGAGAAAATGACACCAGAGTTTTCCTGGAATCGACTGATCGAGAACAAGGATCGGGAGATCGCACGGCTCAACGGAATTTATCGTCGGCTTCTGGACGATGCCGGGGTCACGCTGATCGAGGGACGGGCCCGATTGGTCGGGCCACATGTGGTCGAGGTTGCCGGCCGCCGGTATCCGTGTGACCGGATCCTGATCGCCACGGGCGGCCGTCCGAGCGTTCCCGGGATTCCGGGAGCAGAGTTTGGGATCACCTCTGACGAGGCCTTCCACCTCCCTGAGTTTCCTCAAAGAGTCGTCATTGTTGGCGGCGGCTACATCGCGGTTGAGTTCGCTGGGATTTTCAATGGCCTGGGTGCAGAGGTCACCCAACTCTATCGGGGACCAATGTTCCTTCGTGGTTTTGACGACGACATTCGAATGACGCTCGCGGAGGCCATGAAAAAGCGTGGTGTGACGATCCGGTTTGACACCAACGCTGAAGAAATCGAGCGGATTGATGACGGTGTCATCGTGACAACCACCGATGGAGACCGTCTTGCCGCCGATCAAGTGCTGTTTGCCACCGGGAGGATGCCTAATACCAAAGGGCTCGGTCTCGGGGAAGTCGGAGTCAAGCTCGGCGGCAAGGGTGAAATCTTGGTGGACGAGTTCTCCGCCACTTCGGCGCCGCAAATTCATGCCATCGGTGATTGCACGGACCGGCTCAATCTGACACCTGTCGCAATAGCCGAAGCGATGGCCTATGTGGCTACCGAATTTCGGGGGACACCGACGTCGGTGGACCACAACAACGTGCCGACCGCAGTCTTCAGCCAACCCAATCTGGCGACTGTCGGCTTGACCGAGAGTGAGGCCCGGAAAACGGCCGCGGCCGTGGACGTGTACCGTTCGTCAGTTCGACCGCTGAAAAATGCGATCACCGGTGGCGATGAGAGGACGTTGATGAAGATTCTGGTGGATCGCGAGAGTGACAGGATCCTCGGCATGCATATGGT
>DAOWGJ010000114.1 GCA_030637505.1 Holophagae bacterium | reverse complement strand
TATCTCGAATCTTCGAAATAGCTCAGGGTAGATGGCTCTCAGGTGAGCCTCTTGCAAAAAGCCACAGTAAGAGCAGCCACAAGAGGGCACGAAAAAGCACAAAAAACGAGAGAAGAGGGCTCTGACCCGGCCTTCTCACCAGTGATCTACTGCGGCGCGAAATACGCAGCGACCTGCGGCGTTTGCTTGAATTCGTTCAATCAACATAGTGCGAACTATGCCTCATTCAATCATCCTGCGAAAACACCCCATCTCGCCACTTCTTCCGCCCCTCGCTACGAAAACTGATGAGAAGGCCGGGCTAACCTCCTTGTTTGAATGTTTTATTAGAAATTCCAACTGTCTTCATTGTGTTTCTCTTCGTGCCCTTTTTGCGCCTTTTTATGGCTATTTTCCCCTCTTTGCGACGTCTCACTCGAATTTTGCATGCGCCTGAGCTGAGAGCTGAGAGCGAACCGGCGGAGCCGGTTCTGAGGTACAATCCCCCGTCCTGGAGGGTTGATGGCGCTTGATCGTGGAAAATCCAACGGCTCCGACGTATCGGTAGGTATGATCGGGTTGGGATGTGCCAAGAACCTGGTCGATGGTGAGGTTATGCTCGGCCATCTTCGGCGTGATGGCGTCACGGTCACCTCGGATCCCACTCGGGCCGATGTGGTCATCGTCAACACCTGTGGGTTCATCACGGACGCCAAGAAGGAGTCTCTCGAAGCGATCCTCGAGGTGGCAGAGGCCAGACGGCAGGGGACCGTCAAGCGTCTGGTCGTCGCCGGGTGTATGGTTCAGGCCTACGCCAAGGAGATGCAGCTGGAGATCCCCGAGATCGACGCATTTGTCGGTCTTGATCAACTCGAGGACATCCTCGAGGCCGTTCGAGGGGAGAGGGACGGATTCCTTCCCGATCAACACGGCGCCATACGTCTCTACGACCATAACCAGCCGCGTCTGCTCTCGACGAAAGGTCACGCCTACCTCAAGGTCGCAGAAGGCTGCGACAACCCGTGCACCTTCTGTCATATCCCCGCGATGCGGGGCCGCTACCGGTCGCGGCGCCTCGGGGATCTCGTAGCCGATGCCAGGCGTCTCGACGGCGCAGGGGTCAAGGAATTGATCTTGATTGCTCAGGACACCACTCGATACGGAGAGGACCTCGACTTGGGTAGGGAAGGACTTCTCCGGTTGGTGGAGGCAATCCTTGAGTCGACCTCGATCCCCTGGATTCGCTTTCTCTACGCCTATCCGGCGACGCTGGACGAAGGGCTGTTCGATTTGATGGCGGCAGAGAGCCGTTTTCTCTCCTACCTGGATATTCCTCTCCAGCACGTTGACCGAACTGTGCTCAAGGCGATGAAAAGGGGAGGAGATGCCCGGTCGTACAGAAGGATGATCGATCAGGCGCGGACAAAGGTCACTGATCTGGCCGTACGGACTACGTTCATCGTCGGTTTCCCCGGCGAGGGCGAAGCTGAGTTTCGGGCGCTGGAAGATTTTGTCCAGGAAATCCGCTTCGACCACATGGGGGCCTTTACCTATTCCTGGCAGGAGGAGAACCCCGGAGCAGCCCTGGGTGATCCTATCCCGGAAGAGACCAAGCGGGAAAGAATGGATCGGCTGATGGAACTGCAACAGCCGATTTCCATGGCGAACAATCAAGATTTGGTGGGGCAGCGTCTTCCGGCCCTGGTCGAGGGTCCGCTGGAAGAGATGGAGTTGTTGACCGCGGCTCGGCTCGGGCGTCAAGCCCCCGGTATTGACGGGCGGCTTCTGATCAACGACGGAACGGCGCCCGCCGGCAGCCTGGTCGAGGTCGAGATCATGGAGGCCCACCCATACGACCTCGTCGGAGCCATGGTTAAGGTCATCGACGAAGCGCCGGAGACAATCGAACTCCCGGTGTTGACATGACGATGGAAGTTCTGCGGGACCCTCTCGGGCGGGACGACCTTCCGCTGGGGGCAGTGATCTCCATCGGAAATTTCGATGGGGTTCACATCGGCCACCAAAAGGTGATTTCCCACGCGGTTGCACGAGCCAAAGAAATCGATGCCCCTTCGACTCTCATGACCTTCAACCCGCATCCCATCACCCTCCTCCGGCCGGCCGAGGCGCCGAAGCTGCTGACGACCATCAATCAGCGTCTGGAACTCCTGCGCCACACCGGAGTGGACTCTGTGGCGGTGGTTCCCTTCACCCATTACGTCTCCAGGATGAGTGCTCAGACCTTTATCGAGAAGATATTGGTTGAGAGGTTCCACGCTCGGGAGGTATTCGTCGGCGCCAATTTTCGTTTTGGAGAAAACAGGGAAGGCGATGTAGAACTCCTGGCGGCCCAAGGGCGGAAATTTGGTTTCACTGCCCAGACCTGGCCGACCGTCGAAGATAGCGGCACGTTGGTTTCATCGACCCGGATTCGGGACGCGGTGGAGGGCGGGCAGGTTGAGGATGCTGCACGGCTGTTGGGTCGGACTTTTTTTGGTGATGGGAAGGTACTGCTGGGCAAGAAACTGGGGCGAAAACTGGGTTTCCCAACTCTCAACGTCGAGATCGAGAATGAGCAGATTCCGGCAGAGGGTGTCTACTTGACGGCCGTTCACATTCCGTCGTTTCAGCGGATTTTTCCTTCGGTGACCAACATAGGTATCCGTCCGACGGTGTACGAAAACTCCATTGTTACGATCGAAAGCCATCTTCTCGACTTCACTGCAGACGTATACAAGGAACGGGTCAGGTTGTATTTTCTCAAACGCGTGAGAGACGAGCAAATCTTCGATTCGACCTTAAAGTTGGTGGCTCAGGTAAGGCGGGATGTTGAATCTGCGCGGCTGTTTTTCTTGACGCACCCCCTTGATGGCCTGAACCTGGTTCACCCATGACGGCGATTGAACCGGTCGCCCTGGCACTTTCGCTGGGTGTGGCCGCTCTCTTTCTCGCGGCCGTTGTTGTGCTGGTCTGGTGGATCGACCGCTATGACCGCGAGCCTTGGCCTCTGTTGTTATCGGTGTTCTTGTGGGGGATGATCGCGGCGCCGGGGCTTGTACTTGCGGCAGGGGGATTGATTGGCGGCATCGGCGCCTGGATCGGGTCCGGTTTCCTCACGGCTGTCGTCGTGGCGCCCCTCATTGAAGAGCTGGCCAAGGGTCTGGGAATTCTCCTGATTGTGGTGTTTTCACAACATTTCGACAATCCTACCGACGGGCTGGTTTACGGAACCTCTGTAGGGCTTGGTTTCGCGGTGACGGAGAACCTTCTTTACGGCCTCTGGACGGAGCCTACGCTGGGGCAGGGACAGGCGTTATCGTTGGTATTGGGCAGGACGCTGTTCACCGCCGGCGTCCATGCCCTGGCCTCATCGGCGGTCGGCGCAGGTTTGGGGTTCGGCCGGACATCCGGGCGGCGCCTGTGGGCCGTCGGTTGGGCGCTATTGGGCCTCGTAGTGGCGGTGGCTCTTCACGGCGGCTGGAATGCGGCCGTCGTTAACCTGCCTTCAGAAGCCGGTTGGGTCTTTCCGGCGATGATTCTCGGGCCCTTGTACCTGGTCTTTGTCCTCTCTTTCAGCCTGATGCTCTGGGGCGAACATCGCATTCTGGTCAGGCAGTTGTCGGAGGAGGTGGAACTGGGAGTATTGCCCGAGTGGGCCGCCAGCGTCATCCCGTACTACCGCCGCCGGATCAGGAGTGACTGGTGGGTGTCTCGGCGGGAGAGAATCGTGATCTCCCGGTTGTTGACTCGTTTGGCCTTCCGGAAGCACACACTTGCCGCACGGGGTGATTCCGCCAACATCGAAGGGTTGGAGGTCGTTCGGCTCCGGGCGAGGATCCAGGACATTCTCCGGAAGCCGGAAACCGACGATGTCGCTGACGACCCCGGAGGGAAAGTTTGAAGAGGCACAGCAACCCAGTCGAATTCGAGGATGACACAAATCTGATCCGGCCCTTTTCGAAGGGCCTCTTCGCGTTCGAGCGTCCTCGATCTCCCAGCTTAGGCACATGCAAGACTACCCAGGATGGCGAATTGGCACCGAT
>DAOWGJ010000265.1 GCA_030637505.1 Holophagae bacterium | reverse complement strand
TGACAGCTGATAGCTCTTACTCCCCCGTCTTCATCCAGAGATAGGTCATCTCCAAGGCGGTCATCCGGGCCTTCTGGCCGTGGTCGGCCGCTGCGGCGTGGCCGCCCTCGGTGTTCTCGTAGTAGAGCACCGGGTGGCCCAGTGATTGCAGGAGAGCGACCATCTTCCGTGCGTGGCCGGGGTGGACGCGATCGTCCCTGGTCGAGGTGATGAAGAGGGCTTCGGGGTAGTCGGCGTCCTTGTTGACGTTGTGGTATGGGGACCACTTCTGGATGAACGCCCACTCCTCAGGGATGTCGGGGTTGCCGTATTCGGCCATCCAGCTGGCGCCCGCCAGCAGCTTGTTGTATCGCTGCATGTCCAGCAGGGGGACCTGACAGACGACGGCTTCGAAGAGATCAGGCCGTTGGGTCATGACGGCCCCAACCAGGAGTCCGCCGTTGGATCCGCCCATGATTCCCAGGTGCTCAGGCGAGGTGATTTTGCGTTTGCCGAGATCCTCCGCCACGGCGATGAAATCCTCGAAACTCTTGTTGCGGTTGCTCTTGAGGGCTGCCTGGTGCCAGGCGGGGCCGAACTCACCGCCGCCGCGAATGTTGGCCAGGGCAATGACGCCGCCGCGCTCGAGCCAGGCGGTGCCCCACACGGCCGAGTAGAACGGCGTCATCGAGATCTCAAAGCCGCCGTAGCCGTAAAGAATGGTCGGGTTCGTGCCGTTGGGGGTGTAACCCTTGGGGGTCACAAGAAAGTAGGGGATCAGGGTGCCGTCCGCTGACGCGGCTTCGTGCTGAGTGACGGTCATGCCCTCGGTATCGAAGAAGGCTGGGGTTGATTTGAGTTTCTCCGGTTCGGTATCGCCTTCGACCAGCCACAGGCTGGAAGGCGTCAGAAAGTCCTTATAGGAAAAAAAGTAGAGGTCCTGATCCTTGGATGTCGCGGCGAAGGAGGCTTGCCCGAGGCCGGGCAGGGGCACCTGCTTTCGGTCCCAGCCCTCTGGAGTCGGCTGCAATTCGTACAGCCGGCCCCGGACGTTGTCCAACGTCGTCATCAGCAGGCGATCCCGGGTCCAGGCGACCCCGCCCAGAGAGACCTTGGCCGACGGCTCGAAGAGCACGTCAAAGGACCGGCGCCCTTCGAGGAAGGCATCCAGGTCGATGGCCATCAGGGCGTCCTGGGGATAGGTCGTGCCGCCAATCGTCCAGTCCGACCGAAGGGCGATCATGAGCTGATCCTTGAAGAAACCCTGGAGCTGGACGTCGTCCGGCAGGTCCAGCTTGACCAGCCGATCTCCCAGTCTCAAGAAATATTCGCCGCGGAAGAAGGCCGGTGTGCGGAAAATAATGTCGTAGCGGCCCTCGGGAGTGTGTTTGCTGAAGGCGCCGACCGAGACGTCTTCCGCCTTGCCTTCGAACACCGTTTCGGCGTCTTCGAGGGGTGTGCCCCGGGTCCAGAGTTTGACCATGCGGGGATAGCCGGAGTCGGTCAGGGATCCCTCACCGAAATCGGTGCCGACCCACAGGTGGTCGGCATCGCGCCAATTGACGTTGGATTTGGCTTCGGGAAGAGAAAAGCCGTCGGTGACGAACGACTTGGTGACGGTGTCAAACTCGCGGTAGACGACGGCGTCGCCTCCGCCAGGAGACAGAGCCACCATGCAGTGCCGGTAGTCGGGTGCGAGACAGGTGGGGCCCTTCCAGACCCAGCTTTCGCCGTCTGCTTGGCCGAGGGCGTCGATGTCGAGCACGGTGTCCCACTGGGGTTCTGCCTTCTTGTACTGGTCAAGACTGGTCCTGCGCCAGATGCCGCGGACATGGTCTGAGTCCTGCCAGAAGTTGTAGAGGTGGGAACCACGAATGCCGACGTAGGGGATGCGGTCGGCTGAATCCAGGATCTCCAGGGTCTGTTTTCGAATAGGCTCAAACTCCGGACGAGCTTCGATCACCATGGTCGTTGCCGCACTCTGCTCACCAACCCATTCGAGGGCCTTCTCGCCTTCGACCTCTTCAAGCCAAAGAAAGGGATCGTCGCTCGCCGAGAGCGGCGTGGTCAAGGTGAGTGCCATTACTGAGAGAAAAAGAGTGGTGAAAATGCGCATTGAGTGACCTCCACGGATTTCTGATACGCCGGCTGGGGCCAAAGGTTTGCAGGCGCTCATGTTTTGGAAGGGTAGCAGAGAAGGCAATTCGTCGAACGAATTGCATGGGTTGTGTTATTGGTCGGCGGCGTTGGTTTGGAGACACCCTCCGCCGCAGCGGCAGCGAAGGACTTGGCTGGTGGCCGGGCTGATCATTTCCAAGAGGTTGGCGGACATTGTGTCAAATGATTCTTCTGAAAATAGACAGGGGGCGTGCAGGCGGTGCAGTTGGGTGCCATCGAGGACCAGCAAGTCCCAGGCATAGGTCAAACCCATGTCCGGGTGGGCGTCGTGGGCCTGCTCGGCGAAGACTTCGGCAGCCTGCGCCGATTGGTCGAATTTCCGGGTCTCCAAGGAGGCCCGCAGGAAAATGGTTTTGCCTCCGGAGTTTTCGAGCGGTTCGCTTGAAACAAAGAGGGTTCGGGTTGTTTCGGCGGCATTGGATTGTTCGGTCGAGACGGAGAATTTCCAGGGAAGGCCCTGGGTGATCGTTTCCGGAGAGAAGTGTTTCTGACCCAACTCCGCGCTCGGTATCGCAGAAGGTTTATCCGGAGGAAGTGGCGCCTTCCCGCATCCGGCCGCCACCAGGACCAGGACGCCCAGGGGCAGTCGCCTGAGGAGAGCAGTCATGCGGGTCAATTTCGGCCGAGTCACAGCGCGGTTGAGTGTAGCAGGGGGGAGACATGAAGTTTGAAGGGTGAAGTTTGAAGGGTGATTCGAATTCTCGAGGCGGTTCGCTATCATAAGCTTCCGGCCGCTATTGAGAGTTGATCGGGCTCGGGGAATACGATGGAGGTTGCTGGATGACGAAAACGACACACGACGGACCCCTCGAGGGGATCGTTGTTCTTGACCTCGGGCGCATGCTGCCCAGTGCGGTGTTGGCTCGCCAGCTGCTGGACCTCGGCGCCCGGTTGATCAAGGTCGAGGATCCCAACGGCGGGGATCCCATGCGCCAGGTGCAGCCTCTGGTCGGAGGCATGGGCGCTGCATTTGCAGCTCTTTACCCGGGGGCCGAAAGTGTTGCATTGGATCTTCGAACTTCCGAGGGATCTGATCGGTTGCGGGCCCTGGTTGAAGGTGCCGATGTGTTGATCGAGACCTTCAGACCGGGAACGATGGAAAAGTGGGGCCTCGGCTCGAAGGTTCTGGGCCGCATCAACTCTCGGTTGATCTACTGTTCGATGTCGTCGTGGGGGCGGGGAGCAACGGGTGCGAAGAAGATCGGTCACGACCTCAATTTTGTAGCGGCCACCGGCGCGCTGGACCTCATCAACACGACTGAGGTCCCGGCGCTGCAAATGGCTGACGTCGGTGCTTCTCTGCTGGCCTCTTCGGCCATCCTCGCGGCCCTCTTTCGGAGGGAACGGACCGGGCAGGGTGCGGTGATCGATCAACCCCTGGTCAGCGGGACTGTGCCGATGCTCGCCTGGGCCTGGGCAGATCGGGCAGCCGGGGGTGGCGTGCTGAGCACCCTCCTGTCCGGCCGCTGGCCCTGCTATCGGCGCTATCACTGTGGGGATGGTCTGGAGATCACGGTATCTGCGATCGAGCCCAAGTTCTGGATTGGGTTTCTGTCGATCTTGGATCTGGAAGAACTGGCCCTGGCAGGGACGGATGACGGGGAGGAGGGCGTGGCCGCAGTCGGTCGCATCGAAAAGGCCCTGTCGGCCCGACCGAGAGCCGAATGGCTGGTCTTGTTCAAGGCTGAAGGACTGCCCGTGAGCCCGATCTTGGATCTTGATCAGGCCCGAGAGGACGGTCGTTTGCACGAAGCGGGCCTGGCCGGCGAGGTCATGACCGCGGACGGTGGGACTCTGCCGGCTCTGGGGCCCTTCATTCCGTCCCTGGGCCGGACGCCGGATCGTGCAGCGCCACGGCTCGGGGAGCACGGCACAGCGTTTGGAGAGGGAGAGAGCTCGTGAAGGTGGTGCGGTCTGGCCCGCTTTTCTCACCGGTGATCTACTGCGGCCGCCGATGCACTGCACCCAGCGGCACTTTCTCACCTCGGGGTGCTCCAGCCCACGCCGCCTGTTTCACAGGCCCGAGCCTATCGGCTCGGCAGCCCTTTGGGCTGGGCGCGATGTCCCTACGTACTGTCAAGTACGCCTCTGCGCCCCTCGGATCGAAAACTCCACTGGGTACAGCACCTCGACGCCCTCGCGACGAGAACCGGGGAGAAATGTGGGCTAGCGTGCTGCGCGGTGCGGGCCTTGCGGCGGCTTCCGGCGTCGTCTTGGCCCTGGCCCTTCCGGGTCTCAACTGGTGGCCCCTGGTGTTCGTGTTCCCGGGACTGTTCCTGGAGAGCCTGCGGACGCCCCTGCGGTGGTGGCATGCGGCGCTACTGGGATGGTTCGCGGGAATGGTGCACTGGATGGTGGCGTCCTCCTGGGTCGTCGAGGTATTGGCCGGGTTCGGCGGTTTTTCGATCCTCGGTGCATGGGGGGGACTGGTGGTGATGGGCCTGTTCCTGGGCTCGACCTGGATTCCGGTGGCGGTCGTCACGGCCGCAGTGTCACCGCGAGCGAGGGTCCTGATCTTCCCAGCGGTGTGGATCCTCGCAGAAGTGGCTCGCCGTTATTCGCCCTACCTCTTCCCCTGGAACACGACGGCGAGCTGCCTGGCCGAAATGGCGTCAACCTTGGCATCTCTTTCGGTGTGGGGCGCCACCGGTGTGGGCTGGGCGCTGGTTGCGCTGGGTGCGGGAGCGTGGGCCCTGTGCTGTGGCTCGAATCGCCGAGCAGGCGCCGCATTGATCGGTGTGGCCGGAGTGACTGCCGGCGTAATGACCCTAGTCGCGCCCGGTCCGGAGTATTCGGGAAAGGCGCTGACGGTCGCACTGATTCAGCCGGGGACGACGCTGGAGGAACGCTGGAATCCCGATATGTGGCCGGAGACGACGCAGAGGGTCTGGGCCCTGTCACAGGCCGCGTCGGTCCGGGGCCCGGACCTGGTCTTGTGGCCGGAAAGTGCGATGCCCTACCGTTTCGAAACGGACGTCGTCTACAGCGATCAGGTGCGCCGATTCGCCCAGTCGACCGGATCTGCCGTTGTGCTCAATTCGGTGGCCCGGACGGCGGATGGGGGTTATACGAACTCTGTCTTTGCCCTCCGCCCGGACGGGGTGGTGAGCCGATACGACAAGGTGCGTCTAGTGCCGTTCGGCGAGTACGTTCCGCTGTGGGGCCGTGTGTTCGTCTCGGACTCGCTGGTGCGGGAGATCGGCGCCTTCACCGCAGGTACTGAAGTCGTTCCGCTGGATGCCGGAATTCCCCTGGGCCTTGCCGTATGCTACGAGATCGTTTTTCCCAACGTCGTGGCCCGGCAGGTCCGAGCCGGTGCAGAGGTCTTGGCGACCCTGACAAACGATGCCTGGTACGGCACCAGCTGGGCCCTGGACCAGCACTTCGCTCAGGCGATCCTCAGGGCGGTGGAAACTCGCAGATGGGTCATCCGGGCCGCCCTGACCGGTATTTCAGGGGCGATCGACCCTTCGGGCCATGTCGTTGACCGCCTTGAGGCCGGGAAAGAGGGGCTCCTTATTGTCGAGGTCCAGCCGGCTGTCGGGCGGACACCCGCGGTGCGGTGGGGTGACTGGTGGGCGTGGGTGTGCTTTGTGATGGTGGGTGCGGTGTTCATCCTGGGACGTCAGGGGCGGTCCGGCCCTGAGATCCAACCCCGGCCTTCGTGAGCGCAAGCGCTCCCTGTTCGTGGCCCTAACCCTTAATTCCGAAGGTGTTTGTGCAGATTCCGGGGTGGTCTGCTACCATACCCCTCCACCCGCATCCGCGGAGTGTGAGTGAGGCTGAAATGATCGAAGAAATGATGCAAATTGCCGAAACCCAGGTCACCCGAATTCACCAGCTTCGGGGGTACCTTTGACGAGGAAAGTCTGAGGGCTCAACTGGCCGAAGTCGACCAGGAGGCCCAGGACCCGGAGATCTGGTCCGATAAGGAAAAAGCCCGTGACGTGATGCGGCGACGTTCGGAATTGCAGCAGTCGGTTGAGACGATCGAGACCCTGGGGCAGGCCGACGAGGAACTTGAAATTCTGCTGGAGATGATCCGCGAGGGCGAAGAGGGCGCTGAGGACGAGCTGAAGACGGTCCTGACCAAGTTGAGGCCGACCCTGGACAGTATCGAGCTGACGACCAAGATGGGTGGAGAACACGATCGTTCCAACGCCTTCATCGAGATCCATCCCGGCGCCGGCGGAACCGAGAGTCAGGACTGGGCCCAGATGCTTCAACGCCTCTACTTGAGGTGGTGCGAACGTAAGGGTTTCGACGTTGAGGTCATGGATGAGCAACCGGGGGATGAGGCCGGCATCAAGGCGGCGACGCTTCTGGTCAAGGGGCCATACGCCTACGGCCATTTGAGGTCGGAAAACGGTGTCCACAGATTGGTTCGAATCTCCCCGTTTGACTCCCAGGCCCGACGCCACACCTCGTTTGCTTCGGCCCACGTCTACCCCGAGATCGAAGACGAAATCGACCTCGAGATTCCCGAGAAAGATCTACGGATCGACCGCTATTGCTCATCGGGTCCGGGAGGACAGGGCGTCAACACCACCTATTCGGCCGTTCGCGTCGTGCACGAGCCGTCCGGTGTCATCGTCACCTGTCAGAACGAAAGGTCGCAGATCAAGAACCTGGCCTCGGCGATGAAGGTCCTCAAGGCGCGCCTCTACGAGTTGGAGATGCGAAAGCGCGAAGAGGCATTGGACAAGATCAAAGGCCCCAAGAATGAAATCGCCTGGGGTCACCAGATTCGGTCCTACGTGCTCCAACCCTACCGCATGGTCAAGGATCTGCGGACTGACCACGAAGTCGGCGATACCGATCGGGTATTGGACGGCGACATCGACGGGTTTATCGAGGCCTTTCTTCAGTGGTCGGCCAAGCAGGGTTAGCAATTCGTCGAACGAATTGCATGGGGTGTGCTTCAACGTCCAACATAGAATCCCACGTCCTCAGGCCGTGGATTCCTCTTAACCGTGCACTGGCATATCCAGGATGTGCAAATACAAAAAAACCGCGCCCGAGGGCGCGGTTTGTGTTTTGAGGTCTGAGTTACCTTACTTGCGGCGGATGATCACCAGGACAGCGACACCAAGGAGCATGCCGATCATGGCCATTATGCCCCAACGGTTGATCGTCGGGATCGGGGCGCCACCGGCGTCCGGGTCGGGGGTCGGGGTCGGGGGCTGAGTGGAGTCGATGTAGATGGTCTCCACCACGCTGGAGTAAATCGACTGGGAGACTGAGAACCAGTCGAAGTCGGGGGTCCCCCAAGTCAAACCGGCTCGGGCGAGTACGAACGTCTGGTAGTTCATCGCCACGGGCACGGTGGTAGTGAACGACAAGGCGAAGCTGCCCAAAGCAGTGGGCGAGTTCAAGAAGAACTGATCGTCAACGGCGCACCAGTCGGGGCCGGGGGTGTCCCAGAAGGTGCAGCCACCATCCCACGGTGAGTCGTAAATCTGGCCATAGAGCCAAACCTGGTTGTCCAGGGTGTAGGTGACGCCGCCGAGGGTCACAACCACCGGAATTCCGTCACCGCCCACTGTGGTGACACTGGCATCGAGCTGAACCTCGAGCGCACCCACCTGCTGAGCGGTGATCGTGAGGCTGCCCAGCGCGCCGTTCGCACGGGTGCCCCCAAAGCCGGCATCGCTGACTACGTCAGCCGCCGAGGGGTTGATGTTTGCCGCCGCCACCGAAGTCATGAGAACAACGATCGCTACGAGTACCAAAGACTTCTTCATAACCATTCCTCCTTCTTTCCCAAAAAAGTATTCCATGCTGGAACCGAAAAAATTACGAAAACCATTCTGAGGTAAAAGACCTCATTGCCTATCGAATCTGACCCTAACCTTGATCGATAGCATTGTCAACACTGAAAATGCCGGCAGACCAACGACACAACCGGTTTCCGGACAGAAAACTGGAAAAAAGACCTGCCGTTGTCTCAATTGCCGTTGTCCTGCAGACCGAGCCCCAGCCGCTGGATTCCAGCCTGGGCCTCATCTCGAAGAGCGCCGGGCCGGCTGTTCCTGGCCGCCTGCTCAAAATGGCGCAGGGCGAGCTCGTCGCGTCCCTGCTGTTCGAGACATTTGGCGACATCGAGGTTGAGGTCGGAGCTCATCTCGTCGGGGCTCTCCACGCCTTCACCGACGAGCTCGATGGTGTGGTCGCATTGCCCGACCGTGGCGGCGGCCCTGGCGAGACGGTTGCGAACGTCGATTCGTTCCGGTGACAGCGTGAATGCACGCTGCAGAACCGCGTACTCCTCGTCGAGTCGTTCGCCGCGATCAAGGATCGCCGCGAGGGTGAGGAGGGCGTCGAGGTAGTCGGGCATGTTTTCGATGGCTTGCCGCACCTCACGCTCGGCTCGCGCCAGGTCGCCGGATTCGGCCAGTGCGATCGCGAGGTTGTTTCTCGCTGCGACGAACTCGGGATGGCGCTCGAGCAGGGCGTTCAGCTCGTCAATCGCCTCCCCGAATCTTCTCGACTGGATCAGGGTGATCCCGAGGTTGTTGCGGATGTTCGGATCGTCGGGCGACAGGACGATCGCCCGCCGCAAGGTGGCTTCGGCCTCGCTCAAACGGCCGTTCTTGAGGTAGGCGACACCGAGGCTGATGAGGAATCTGGCCCGGGACGGCGCCAGCCGGCTCGCCTCTTCCAGGGACGGAAGGGCCGCCTTGGGATCTGAGTCGAGCAGGACCGATCCGATCGCGAAGTGGGTTTCGGCGTCGTCGGGCTTGATGCGGAGCATCTCCTCGTAGACCTCGACTGCATCCTGTGCTCGGCCGCCCTCCTGGAGGAGCTGGCCGAGCTGGCGTCGTGCCCGTTGGTGGAACGGGGACTTTGCCACCGCTCTGGTCAGCGCCGCCTCGGCCTCGGCGTCCTTGCCCTGCTTCCTCAAGCGGTCCGCGTAGGCGCTCAGGAGATCCGGATCGTCCGGGTTCGTGGCGAGCGCCGGCGCGAGCAGGGCGTCGGCTTCGTCCTCCCGCCCGAGAGCCGCCAGGGCTCGGGCTTCGATGGCATCGAACATCCTGAATGGAGACCGCGTCCCGCGGCCCACTTGCGCCAGCTCGATGACCCGTTCGTGCCGGCCTTGAAGCCTCTCGAGACGACACAGACCCACAACGACGTCGCTGTTCGCGGGGTCGATCTCCAGACACTTCCGGTAGTTCTGCTCGGCCAGATCGAAATCACCCTTGGCCGTGTAGACATTGCCCTTGAGCGAGAGCGCCGCGAGATTCTCCGGATCCTTGTCGAGCATGACGTCGATGCTGGCGAGGGCTTCCTCGTACTCGCCGACGGCCAGGTGGTACTGAGCGCGCTCGATGTGAACGTGGCCGGTGACCAGATCTCTGGGGTCGGGAGGGTTGCGGCGGGCCGGAGAAATATTCGCCATGTACCCGAGGGCTGCCAACGCCTCTCGCTCGGCAGGCGGCAGCTCGAGAGCGGCCTCCGCGTTCAATCCTTGGTCCGCCTCCACGAACTCGTCGAGCAATTTTCTCGAGTTCTCCAGCTCGAGGGGCTCGACTTCGGCCAGGTCGGTCAGCTGCCGTGGGTCAGCCACCATGTCAAAGAGCTCGGCCCGCGTCCCGGCGTGGAGCTCCCACTTTCCCGAGCGCACTCCGCGCAGCTCGGACCAGCCGTACTGGAATACCGGGAGCATCGCCTCGAAGTAGAGCGCGCGCGCAGCACTTGTCGCGTCCTGCCCGCCGAACGGCAATCTGCCGTCGCTGCGGTCCTGGTTGGGGGCCCTGAGGCCGACCAAGGTGGTCAGCAAGGGGCTCAGGTCGGTGATGCTCACCGGATTGACGACCCGGATCGGTTGGTCGGTGGCGGGAGTGGTGAGGATCCACGGAACGCGGATGGTGGCCTG
>DAOWGJ010000332.1 GCA_030637505.1 Holophagae bacterium | reverse complement strand
TTGAAAAAGGCACATCGCGGCAATGGTCTGGAGTTATCAGCTCTCAGTAGCTTTCAGCGGTCAACATGATGACTGATAGCTGACAGCTGAGAGCTGATAGCTGATAGCTGATAGCTTCTTTAACACCTTGCGCCGGCGGGCCCTTCCCGGCCTTCCATCAACTCGAGCATCCCGAGGGCGTGGGCCAGGTAACGGCGCAACAGCGAATCCGGCAGGGGATCCGCTGGTGGCGAAGTGATAGAGAGGGGATTGATCCACTGGCCGTTTTTCTTGACTCGGTAGTCCAGGTGGGAACCGGTTGACCATCCCGTGGAGCCGACGTACCCGATCACTTGTCCCTGGGAGACTCGAGAGCCCTTTCGAATGCCTTTGCCAAACCGACCTAGGTGAAGATAGTTGGTCTCATATCCGTTTGAGTGTCGAAGCCTGACCATGTTGCCCGCTCCACCGTTACGCCCGACGAAGGTAACGGTCCCGGTGGCCGTGGCGTGGGCCGGGGTTCCCGTCGGTGCACCATAGTCGACTCCATAGTGCGGCATTCGCTTCTTGTGTATTGGGTGATATCGGTTGAGGCTGAAGCGGGAGGTGATTCGGCTGAATTTGAGAGGGGATCGCAGAAACTGCTTCTTCACGGGGGCGCCGTCAAGGTCGTAGTAGCCGACGGTCCCATCGGCATCGGCAAAGGCGAAGGCGTTGAGCTCCTTGCCGTTGTTGAGGAAACGGGCGCCGTAGAGAGTTCCGTAGCCGAAGAACTTCCCGTCGACGCTGCGCTGCTCAACCAAAGCGACGAACCGGTCCCCCTTGCGGATGTCGCGGAGAAAATCGATGTCCCACTGGAAAATATCGGCCATGCGGACGGCAAGTTCAGGCCTGCCGCCGATGTCATCGATCGCGCCGAAGAGAGAGCTTTCGATCACTCCCTCAAATCGGACGATCTCCGACTCGATGGGGCGAACAATCTTGGTTGTCAGGATGGTGTCATCCGCAACTTCCAGATGAACGTCGGTCCGGATGTCCAGCGTGACCACCAGGCTTTCCAGGTGATCTGTGGGGCTCAATCGACCGGTAAAGAGAGTGCCTGGCAGGAGGGAGCGTGGGTCGATTTCCCCGGAAAGGGCGGTTCTCCAGCGAACCCAATCCTTGCCGGCAAGCCGCCGAGCCATGCTCTCCAGCGTGTCTCCAGGATGCACGGTTGCCGTCACCGGGGCATGGAAGGCCTCAATCGAAACAACCTCAATCCTTGGTTGAAGGGTGGGAGAGGAGTCGCCGTTCAAGGTTGGGGCCATCCACAGGATGCTCAGGCCCGCCGCCAGCAGGACGGCAACCGATATCAGGCCTTTGCCTTTCACTTCGAGCCACTCCACTTGGCCAGAACCTGGGGATCCAGCTGAAGGCGGGCAAGGACGGTGCCGTCCTTGCGGACGATCGCCAGGGCCGGGACCCGATAGATCAAGAGGTGTTTCAACATCGCCCCGTGCCGGTCGTGGAGCCACGGGAGTCCGCTGGAGCCCAGGGCATCGCGACTGGCGGAAATCGGTTCTTGTATAGCGATTACGACGAAGTCCAGGCCCTTGTCGGCGGCGGCCCTCCGGATGTCGGCAAGACCCTTGATGTCCCTCTGTTCTTCCGGAAGCCACGATGCCCATATCACGACAGCCGTCGAGCCATGGGCGCCGAGCCAATCACTCCAACCGACGTTCACTCCGTCGGGCTGCCCCAACATCGGTGGAGGCGCCGGTTGGGCAAAAGACATGGCCGATGTCGCCAAGACGAGACAGAAGACGGCCAGGGGGCGAGGGATCCTCATGGGGGGAGTATAGCGGGTTGGGACCCGTTCTGCCGTGGGCAGAATGGGCTGGGGCACGGGCCGGGTCGGTAGGGGCACGGCGTGCCGTGCCCGGGCTCCTATAACCTCTTCGACTTCAACCTCTGCTATCATCGAGACGAGGCTTCATGGCCTGCGATGAGACACCGGTTGACAGTGGATGTGGCACAACGAGATCCGTCAACATCCTTGTTTTCAATACTTTAGGATCCGTATCAACCGGCGGAGCTAGACCCCTCGGGTGTGGAATCGGCCCGGGAAGATTTTTTCCCCCCTTCCTCCCTTTCGAGCCAACAGAACCCCATCGTTTGCAACATTTGTTTTTGTGGATTCTGCCTTCAAAACCATCGGCAGCATCCCCAACGAAACCGGGTTGATGTCGCGCCCCGCATTGAGAAAGGGGCACTGCCTTTTTGTTATGTCCTCAAACCCCGGCCTTCGGGGGCGCGCAAGCGCACTCCCGCTCGGCGCGTTTGCCTCAAGGGGAAGCAGGGGCTAATGGCTAGAGGTCCGGCCGGAAACCCCCCTCGAAGCGAAAATTGCGAGGAGGTGCGAGATGTGGTGCCGGAAGGCCGAAGTCGTAGTCCCTCTACTTCAAGGACTTACGGCGTCGCGGATTGCGCCTCATTCGCGATTTGCAGCCGTGTGAGGGTTTCCGGCCGGACCTCTAGGGTTCAGCCCCTTGAGGAAAACGACCTCGACGGCCTACGGCGTTGGCCGAGACTCGATCGCTGAGGGTGTCGCCGTGGCGAGCCAGGTCAGGCCTTCTTCGCAACGTTTCCCGGCTCGGACATTCACTTGGTGAAGAAGGCCTGACCTGGCACCCCCGTCGGAGAGGCTCTTGGAGAAATCTAAAGGGGACAGTGTCGAACTCTTGACGCCGCGCCGGGTGCTGATGCCGTCGCGGTCAACGATCCCTACCCGGCTCTCATCGTCTCGAAGAAGGACTGACGTGTTCGAGGAGGTCAATTATCTTCCTCCAGAATCGCTTACAGCCAGGATCTCAATGATACTATTGAAGTTGGAGGACAGACACAGAATGACGCATAAGATCCCGCTGCAACGCAACCCGTCATTACCGATGCATAATTAGTTAG
>DAOWGJ010000374.1 GCA_030637505.1 Holophagae bacterium | reverse complement strand
TGTACGATCCCGATCGAAGCCGGCGTATGGTGCAACGACAAGGCGGACAGGACTTTTCCAGGACCTGGGCCGAGTTTGAAACCGCCGTAGGCCCGATGCTCGGCGCCGACGGGGCCGGGTTTGCTGTTTTGGCGGCACCGTCCTCGTCGCCCAGCCGGAAGAAAATGCGGCAGGCATTTGAGAGTCGATTCCCTGAAAGCTCGTGGTTCGAGTGGGCGCCGATCATGGACCAGTCCGAAGCCGCCGGGATGGCGATGGCCTTTGGGACCCCTCTGAGAGTGGTGCCGAAGCTCGATCAGGCCCGAGTGATTGTGGCCCTCGACGCAGACTTCCTCAATGATCACCCCTCCTCGCTCCGATTGACGCGGGAGTTCACCGCCGGTCGCAAGCCCGATGTCGAGACGATGAATCGCCTATGGGTCGCCGAGCCCGGCATGACCGGAACGGGCGCGATGGCCGACCACCGGGTGGGCGTGGCGTTGGGACGGGTTGCAGCCCTGCTGAGTGGTATCGGTGCCTCGTTAGTCAACGATCATCAGATCGAAATACCGGAAACGGCACGTGTCCTGACCGAGCAGTGCTCTGCCGAAGGGCTGGGTGAGACTGAGGCGGCATGGGCTCTGCAGGTTGCGGCCGATTTGGTCGCCCATCGGGCAGACGGCGCACTCTTGGTTGGACGTCGGCAACCGGCACCGGTGCACGCGCTGGCCGCAGTGTTGAATCAAGCCCTCGGGAATGTGGGCCGGTCGGTGACCTATGTTGATGCCGGCGCCCAAGCCCCGGAGGGGATCGGGGACCTGGTCGAGGCGTTGAATGGCGGCCAGGTGCGGACCCTGCTGATTCTCGGCGGAAATCCCGTCTACGATGCCCCTGCGGACCTCAATTTTCAACAAGCCCTGGCCAAGGCCGAACATTCCGTTCACTTGTCTCTCTACCGTGACGAGACGTCCCAGGTCTGTGAATGGCATTTGCCGGAGGCCCACGCCCTCGAGTCCTGGGGTGATGGTTGGGCATGGGACGGTACATGGACCCTGGCGCAGCCCCTGATCGCGCCTCTTTTTGACGGGCACACCCCAATCGAGGTTCTGTCGCTGGCAATAGGTGAGAAGGCCGGGGGCTACGACATCGTACGTTCGACCTTCTCAGGCGCAGGCCTTGCCGGTTCCAAGTCGTTGGACGATGCCTGGCGATCGGCCCTTCATGACGGTGTGGTCAAAGGCAGTGCCCTGAACGCCGTCCAGCAGCCGTTTTCCGGCGAGGGCTTGGCAGCGGCAGCAGCGGCCTGGAAGGCGTTGGTTGCTCGACCGGCACCGACCGCGGGGCGGCCCGAACTGGTTTTCGCCGTCGATCCGAAGGTCTTCGACGGGCGGTTTGCCAACAACGGTTGGCTTCAGGAGTTGCCCGAGGCTCTAACCACGATCACCTGGGACAACGCCCTGCTGATGTCCCCCATGACAGCCCGCGACATAGGGTTGAAAGATGGGGAGCTCGTCCAGGTTGAGGCCTCCGGCGCCGCGATTGATTTGCCGGTGTACGTATTGCCGGGACCGGCCTCTTTCTCCCTGACCATTTGGTTGGGCTACGGTCGGGAAGCCGCGGGCAAGGTCGGCAACGGCGTCGGCGCAAGCGCCTACCGCCTCCGGACGACGGAGAATCTGTGGTCTATTGACGGTCCCACTGTGAGGGCCACCGGGCGCCGATATCAACTGGCGACCACGCAGGATCATTGGGCCATTGATCTCATTGGCTTCGAAAGCCGCCAATTGAGGGTCGGGCAACTGATCCGAGAGGCTTCCCTCGATCGATACCTGGAGGATCCCGAGACCTTCAGAAACATGGACCATCATCCGCCCTTGGTCTCTCTTTGGAAGGAAAAGGTCTACGAGGGCGAGCAGTGGGGAATGGCGATTGATCTCAATGCGTGCACAGGGTGCAACGCATGCATCGTCGCCTGTCAGGCGGAGAACAACGTCCCGGTCGTTGGAAGGGAGCAGGTTCTCAACCAACGGGAGATGCACTGGATTCGACTGGATCGATACTTCAAAACTTCGGAAGGCGCCGAGTTGCATGAAATCGATGACGCCCAGGTGGCGTTTCAGCCGATGACCTGTGTGCAGTGCGAGATGGCTCCGTGCGAGCAGGTGTGCCCGGTAGCGGCGACCCAGCATACGGAGGACGGGCTCAACGCGATGGTCTACAACCGCTGCGTCGGAACCCGATACTGTGCCAACAACTGCCCGTTCAAAGTCCGAAGGTTCAATTTTTTCAACTACCGGAAGGATCTTGCGGAGATCTCGAAGATGCAATTCAACCCTGAGGTCACCGTCAGGTCCAGGGGCGTCATGGAAAAATGCAGCTTCTGCATCCAGAGAATCCAGCAGGTCCGCATCACAAGCGGCAACGAGAACCGTCCTATCGCCGACGGTGAGATTACTCCGGCGTGCGCTCAGACCTGTCCTGCCCAGGCGATTCATTTCGGCAACCTCAACGACCCCGAGAGCGACATCTCCGCGTCGCGGGAGAACCCCAGGTCCTATGCGACGTTGGCGGAGCTGAACATCAAGCCGAGGGTCCACTATATGGGCCGCTTGCGAAATCTCGCCGGTCAATCCGAGCCGGATGACGGCGGCCCGCCCGAGCATGGGCACGACGCGCCCCATGGGAAGGAGTCGGCCTGAGCCTCATGAGTACCCGAACCGCTGATCTGGAGTATCTGAACAACACCACCGACGACCCGGTGAGCCGCCCGCCGTTGGTCTTGGGCGGACGGACCTTCGGGGACGTCACCAATACCGTCTGCGGCATCGTCGAAAATCCGAGAACGCCCCCTTTATGGTATGTATTTTTCGGCCTGAGCTTGAGCCTCTTGGGCGTGCTCGGGGCCATGATCGCCTATCTGATTTTCACCGGCATCGGTGTGTGGGGACTGCAGAGCCCGGTGGGCTGGGGATGGGCAATCGTCAATTTCGTTTTTTGGGTCGGCATCGGCCACGCGGGCACGCTGATCTCGGCAATTCTCTTCCTGCTGCGACAGAAGTGGCGGACCTCGATCAACCGCTTTGCGGAGGCGATGACAATCTTCGCGGTTGCCTGCGCCGGAATTTTTCCGGCGATCCATGTCGGTCGAGTCTGGGTCGTGTACTGGCTCTTCCCAATCCCCAACCAAATGTCGATGTGGCCCAACTTCCGCTCGCCGCTCCTTTGGGACGTCTTTGCGGTCAGCACCTACGCGACGGTATCGTTGCTGTTCTGGT